>DATCES010000122.1:0-5059 GCA_036509935.1 Mucilaginibacter sp. | reverse complement strand
AAAACCTTTATCCAAAGCGGCGATTTTTTATGGAACGCGGGCATCTTTGTTTGGTCGGCAAAAGCGATAGTAGATGCTTTTAGCCGGTATCTGCCAGATATGCATGAAATTTTTGCTGAAGCACGGCCCGTTTATAATACCCCCGATGAAAAAAGCCATCTTCACAAGTCGTACCTGCAATGTACAAACATTTCCATCGACTATGGGATAATGGAAAAAGCGGATAATGTATATGTGCTACCCTCGGAATTCGGCTGGTCAGACCTGGGTACCTGGGCTTCAATTTACCAGCTTGCCGAAAAAGACTATGTAGGTAACGCGGTTATCCCCTCAGAAAAAGTGATCATGTACGATTCATCCGACTGTATGGTAAATGTACCCGGTGAAAAACTGGTGATATTGCAGGGGTTACATGATTTTATTGTTGTTGAAGCCAATAATACGCTGCTGATATGCCCCCGCGGCCAGGAACAAAACGTTAAAAAAATAGTAGCAGATGTAAAACAGCAGTTTGGGGTGAAGTATATTTAGCGTAGCCCCCCAGCCCCAGCCAGCTGGCGGGGGAGTTTTTGATTTGCATTATGTAAAAAGGTTGCAATTCAAAAGCCTTTTTTTACCCATTCAAGGTGCTGTGGTTGGAATATCGGGGATATAGTTTTATGATTGTTTTTATAATGTTTATACAATAGTATTCCATTTTATGCGCGGGTTAGTTTTTGCAGCGTTGTTAGCTTCATGTTTTACGGGAACTAAGTACTTTAACGCTATACCTCAAGCTGCACGGCAACCTAACGTCAGGCAAACTGATACTATTTTTATTTTAAGAGAAAAAGGCAACGATTATTATCATAAGGTTTATATTGAAAAAAAACGACTATCACCATTTTACAAGAAATTTAATACCTTGTTAAGCCAAATAATAACGAAGATTTAGCAGATGCACTTAAACGTATTGAAGGTTATTGATTTTTTAATTAATTAACAATAATTTAATTTATTTATATATTTAATATAATATTGTTAATATAAATTCATTATTGTTAATATATTTTTATTTAAAACCCGTTATACTTATCTTTGTATAAAACAAACAGATAGCTTTTGCTGTTAGAAAATAGTGTTAACTAATAAAAAATAAAATGAAACAAGGACTTTTGATTGATATGGACGGGGTGATTTACAGCGGCGAGACCCTCATTGAGGGGGCTGATAAATTTATAGCGCAATTAATAAAAAAAGATATACCATTTGCTTTTATGACCAATAACAGCCAGCGTACCAGTTTAGAAGTGGTGCGCAAATTAAAAGCACTGGGTATTGATGTCACGGAGGACCATGTATATACCAGCGCAATGGCAACCGGTAAATTCCTGGGCGCACAGGGCCCGGGGGGTACTGCTTATGTATTGGGCGAAGGCGGTTTATTAACCAGTTTGCACGAAAACGGCATCACATTAGTAAATACAGACCCCGAATTTGTGGTTTTAGGTGAGGGCAGGAATTTTACGCTGGAAATGGTGCAGCGCGCCGTGGATATGATACTGGCAGGTGCAAAGTTTATCACCACCAACAGGGACCCATCCCCAAAGAAACCGGGATGGAACAACCTGGGCATAGCGGCAACTACTGCCATGATAGAGGAAGCGTCGGGACGGAAAGCCTTTGTTACCGGCAAACCCAGCCCGGTGATGATGCGCTCGGCACGCAAATTTTTGGGGCTGGAAACAGCCGAAACAACCGTAGTGGGCGATACTATGGAAACTGATATACAAGGCGGCATCCAGATGGGCTATAAAACCATCCTGGTACTTTCGGGCATTGCAAAAAAAGAAGATTTGAGCCACTACGCCTTTAAACCGGATATGATTGTGGGCTCGGTTGATGAAATTGCATTCCCGTTAAAGTGGTGGTAGCCTTTTAGACGTTTGCAGTAGGCTGTTAAGGAGGAAACGACTGCAAACTGCCCACTGTGAGCTCATTTCCCGGGTGTAAGTGTTTCCTTAGTGCTGCCGCAGGTTGCCATCATTTTATCGTTATAGTATGGATTTTTGATGGAGGGGGTTTCGCTTAGCCAATAGGCCTTTTTCATGGGGCAATATTGTTCATAAAGGGTTGAATTATTCATTTTAAGCCCTTTTAAAACCTCGTACATATTTTTTGAAAGGCTTGCAAAATGCTCCCTTTGATGATCTACAGCGGTTGTTTCGCTGATATGGCGGCTATCGAATTTTAGCTTATCCAGGTAGCTGTTCAATAGCTTTTGCTGATTCGGTTTCATACCTTTGCCAGGTTGCGCAGATAAGGCATCGAAAAGTTCTTTTGCATTAGCCCCGGCGGTTGTCCCGTTGCCCGCTGCAAGTGCATTTTTAACACCTAAGTAGGCTGTGGTTATTTTATCAATATTAATATTTACAGATTTTTGCGCTGTCGCCATTAAAGCTGACGATGCCAGCATCAGTATAACTGAAAGGGTTTTTAATGTTTTCATGAATGTTTGTTTTTTCAAATTTATTAATAACTTTTTAAATTTTCGTACTTTTCCAAAACTCAATAAATCACTAATTCACTAACTCAATAATTAGCACATGAAGTCTGTCTGTGTTTTCTGCGGCGCTAATTTTAATGGCGACCCAATATTAAAACAAGCTGTAGAACAATTAGCCGGAATATTGGTAAGCCGGAATATTAGGCTGGTTTATGGCGGCGGCAAAGTTGGGGTGATGGGTATTTTGGCCAATGCTATACTAAATTACGGCGGTGAGGCTATTGGTGTCCTTCCCAGGTTTTTAATGGATAAAGAAGTGGGGCACACAGGCTTAACAGAACTGCATATTGTAGAGAACATGCACCAGCGCAAGCAGTTAATGAACGATCTGTGCGATGGTATTATCATGCTGCCCGGTGGCTTAGGCACGCTCGACGAATTTTTTGAGGTATTAACCTGGCTGCAACTAGGGCTGCACAGCCACCCGGTTGGTATATTAAACGTAAACGGATTTTACGACCTGCTGCTGCAGCAAATGGATTTAATGGTTGAACAGCGCTTTTTAAAGCCCGCAAACCGCCAACTCGTAATCATATCCGGCGATGCTGTTGAACTTGTTAACCTGATGGATAATTGCAGGGTAGTCCCCGATGAGGCATGGTTCAAGGACAGGAATCTGACGTGATGGCATCCCTAATCCTTAAAAACTTTATGTTTGTACAAACTATATTCGCATGAAAATCGAAACCATCGCCATCCACGCTGGCAATCATATTGACGAAAGTTCAAAAGCGGTGATACAGCCCGTTGTATTGTCAACCACTTTTGAGCGCGCCGAAGACGGCACATTCCCCGGCGGACATGTTTACAGCAGGGCAAGTAACCCTAACCGTACGTTGCTGGAGAACGTACTGGCTAAACTTGAAGGCGGCGCCGATGCGGCTTCATTTGCATCGGGCAACGCAGCGGGGATGGCTGTTTTTCAATCCCTGCCGCTGGGAACGCATGTAATTGCGCCTGACGATATGTACCATGGCCTGCGCAACCAACTTAAACTTTTATTTAACGGGATATTGACCTTTGATTTTATAGCTGTAAATGATAGTGGCGTATTACAAAGCCATATTAAACCGGCAACCGGTTTGATATGGATTGAAACGCCTTCAAATCCGCTGCTTAAAATTACTGATATAAAAAAGGTAGTTGAAACTGCCCGTGAACGAGGCATAAAAGTGGCTTGCGATAACACGTTCGCCACGCCGGTTTGCCAGCAGCCGCTTGCTTTGGGCGCCGATTTGGTGATGCACTCGTGCACTAAATATTTTGGGGGGCATAGCGACCTGATGGGCGGCGCGTTAATAACAAACAAAAAAAGCGAATGGTGGCAAAAGATACGCCAGGTGCAGGAAATGGGCGGCGCCATCCCCTCCCCGCTTGATTGCTATATGCTTGCCAGGAGTATAAAAACACTGCCTTATCGAATCCGTGGGCATGTACACAACGCCCAATTATTGGCCGGATTTTTAGAAAAACACCCGAAAATTGAAAGCGTAATGTATCCCGGCCTGCCATCACACCCGCAGCATGACATTGCAAAAGCACAGATGACGGGCTTTGGCGGGATGCTCTCTTTTTGTGTAAAAGGCGGGCAGGATGAAGCAAGACGGGTAATAAACAAGCTTAAACTTTTCACCCGCGCCACCAGTTTAGGCGGTGTTGAAAGTTTGATAGAACACCGTGCAACCGTAGAAGGGCCTGATACCAAAACACCTTTCAATTTATTAAGGGTATCTGTTGGTTTGGAGCATATTGATGATCTGATTGCCGATATTGAGCAGGCACTTGAATAGAGGTGAAAGGCGAAAGGTTAAAGGTAAAAGGTTTTGCATGTAGATTTTTGGCATTATCTAATGATTTTAATCAAAAAAGTGAAAGGCAATTCTGCCTTTTTACCTTTCGCCTTTTGCCTTTCACCTCCCTTAACTATACTTCATCGCTTCTTTACCCAGCCCTCTTCTCAAAATCCCGATCTGGCCGATGGTGTAAGCCTGGTGATGGTTGATGAATGCCCACAAGCCAGCCAAAGTGTTATCAAATGGCAAAATAGGGTGCGGAATAGCAATCATACTGTCAAGCGCTGCTTCGGGAAGGTTTTCTAAACCTTTCCTTATTACAGGCGAGTCTTCGTTCCATTTATTTTTGATTTCTTCTAAAGTAGGCAGTTCGCTTGGCGGGGCGTTAAAATCTTCGGGGCTGCCGCCTTGTTTAGTGTGGAAATGGTCGCGCCATTTAACTTCTATTTTTGCGCCGCCAATATTTGCCAAATTGGCATTGGCCCATAAAAGGTGGCCTGCCAGCCATTTCACGCTGTTCATCGGATCAGCTATACATTTGTTGGCTTCCTCATCGCTGATATCTGCAATAACGTTGTTATACAACAGGTTATGCAGGTCGTACTGTGCAAGTAATACTTTTTTTGCTGACATTGTTTTTTAAATTGATTTATACAAACCTATTATTAAAAAGCCACAATACTTGGGTGTAAATACGACAATATAACGGGCGTTTTGCGCC
>DATCES010000121.1:0-3348 GCA_036509935.1 Mucilaginibacter sp. | reverse complement strand
CTGTCCGCCGCTTTCGGCATAAAAAGGGGTTTTATCCAGCACAATCTGGTATTGCTCCTTGCCTTTGGCTGTTACTTTGCGGTATTTTACAATATGGGCTATGCTTTCAGTTTCATCATAGCCGGTAAACTCAACGGTATCATCATCTTTTACCGTAATCCAATCGCCGGTATCAAATGCGGTAGCGGCGCGGGAGCGGTTTTTTTGTTGTTGGAGGGCGCTTTCAAAACCTTGCACATCCACAGTTAAGTCATTTTCACGAGCCATTAATTCTGTTAAATCCAAAGGAAAACCGTAAGTGTCCGACAAATCAAATGCTAATACCGCAGGTATCTGATTTATATAGTTTCTTAACAAATTAAAAGCTTCATAGTAATTAGTTATACCATTGATATCTTTCAAGACTTCGGCGATATGAAACCTGCGATATATTGGAGGGGTTACTTTTGTAATGATATGATTTGCAAGATTATAAACTACTCTATTGGTTTCGACAGGAAAACTATGGGTTGGATAGTTTATAACAAACGTAGCAACGTCAGCAATTTGATCTCCGCCGAACGATAATTCATAGTGCGTCGATAAAAATCCTTGTATATCTTTTAAAGAAAGAATATATTCATTCAAAATGTTAATACCCTTGCCTAACGTCCTTAAAAAAGAAACTTCTTCCTCCAAAACCACCTTCTGCACAAAATCCTTCTGGTTATACAACTCATCAAACACACCTTTAAACTCATCAGCTAATAAAGGCACCAACTGGTTTAAAAATGGTTCTTTAAAACCTAAATACTGGTATTGATACCTCACGGCCCTGCGTAAAATACGGCGGATTACATAGCCGGCTTTATTGTTTGATGGCAGTTGCCCATCGGCAATGGCAAAGCTGATGGCGCGGATATGGTCGGCCATTACGCGCATGGCGATGTCTGTTTTGGGGTCAGGTAAAGCATCTGTCGTAGCCCCCTCTAAATCTCCCCCGGTTGGGGAGACTTTTTTGATTTCAGTTTCAAAATCTCCACCATCAAAACCCTCTCCTTTGTCCAAAAGGACTCCTTTGGAGGAGAGGGCAGGGTGAGGCGAAGTACCCTGATAAGCTATACCTGATTTCTCCGCAATAAACTGTATCAGCGGCTGAAAAACGTCAGTATCATAATTGGAAGTTTTGCCCTGTAGCACCCTCACCAAACGCTCAAAACCCATACCTGTATCCACATGTTTGGCGGGCAGGGGCTGCAACGAGCCGTCTTTAAGGCGGTTAAACTGTATAAATACGTTGTTCCATATCTCAATCACATTCGGGTCATCCGCATTTACTAAGCTTGCGCCGTTAACCTTTAACCTTTCGCCTTCTTCCCGGCTGTCGTAATGGATTTCAGAGCAGGGGCCGCAGGGGCCGGTTTCGCCCATTTCCCAAAAGTTATCTTTTTTATTGCCCAGCAATATGCGGTCTTCCGGCAAAAATTGCTTCCAGTAATCGTAAGCTTCCTGATCTTTTGGCAGGCCTTCTTTTTTGTCACCCTCAAAAACTGTAACGTACAGGCGGTCAATATCAATTTTATAAACTTCGGCCAGCAGTTCCCAGCTCCAGGCTATAGCTTCTTTTTTAAAGTACCCGCCTTCCGGACGGGCAGGGTCGCCAAAGCTCCAGTTGCCAAGCATCTCGAACATGGTATGGTGATAGGTATCAATACCCACTTCTTCCAGGTCGTTATGCTTGCCCGATACACGCAGGCAGCGCTGCGTATCGGCCACGCGGGGATATTTCGCCGTTTCTTCACCCAAAAAAACCGACTTAAACTGGTTCATTCCCGCATTAGTGAACATCAGCGTTGGGTCGTTTTTTATTACTATTGGGGCTGATGGGACGATAACGTGCCCCCTGGAAGCGAAAAAATCCAAAAATGCCTGGCGTATTTCAGTAGCTGTCATAGTTTGCAAAGATAGGGTTTTGAAGGATTTCGGAAGTCGAATTTTCGATTTCGGATTTTATTTAACTTTATCATATTTTACACGCCTTATATAAATACATACTTTAGCGGCAGTTTCAATCTCATAGCCTATTTAGGTACCTGCTATCAAAGCTTTTCGAAACTCCCGGCAGACGAGCGGGAGTCGAATACTTTTTTTAGGCTGGTAACCCAAAGTAAAAATGGAAAGGGTTTGAAAATCTCAAATAAAAAGTTAAATTTGTTCATGGAGACTTTGAAAATAGATGTACAAAATGATCAGGAAAAAAAAGTGCTTTTAGCTTTTCTGGATAGTTTGAGTTATCATTACAGAGCTGAAAGGGATGACTATATTTTATCTGATGAACAAATAAAAAAAATGGTTGAGCGAAAAGCTGATTTTCTTGCAGGTAAAACTACATCCCGTGCATGGAGCCAAATTAAGCAGAAGTACGAAGGTGTTTAAGATAGAATTATTAGCGCAAGCTGAAGGTGAATTATCAGAGGCTTATGATTGGTATGAGAAACAGCAAACAGCTTTAGGAAACAGACTTTATAATGAAGTGAATCATTATCTAAATCTAATTGAGCTTAACCCATATCAGTTTCCGGTTAAATATGTTGAGGAATTACGTTCAGCTTCGTTAAATAAATTCCCATTTCTTATTTTATATTGGATTGATGAAGTAAATAATACGATTTTTATAGTGTCCATTTTTCATACAAGCAGAAACCCTAAATATTTTTGATTTAACGACAAATTTATTATTAATCCGAAATCGATCCGCTAACCAGCGGACGAAATCCGAAATCAAAAACACATGCCTTATAAAGAACGCGAAATCAGCAAGATGTACTATACCATGGGCGAGGTTGCCATCCTTTTTGATGTTAACCAATCGCTGATAAGGTTTTATGAAAAAGAGTTTGATATCCTGCAGCCTAAAAAAAATAAAAAGGGCAACCGCTACTTCACCCCCGAAGATATTGAGAACCTTAAAATTATTTTCCATTTGATAAGGGATAAAGGTTATACCCTTAATGGCGCCAGGGAATACCTGAAAAATAATATGGCAGGCAGCAAAGACAACCATAAGGTGATCTCCTCACTCGAAAACCTTAAAAAATTCCTCATCGAAGTGCGCGACCAGTTGTAGTTACCGATTGAAAGCCTATCTTTATTTTCATTTATGATCCCAAATCACAAAGGCGAAATTCCTGTTGTACTATTGCTGTTACCTTTTTTATCGGGTATTGGGTTTGGGCATTATTTATTACGGGGCCTAAACATAACCCCGGTATATACCACCTTTTTTATTTTAGGCATTGTATTTATTTTACTCAATTTTAATTATAGCAGGTTCAGGTTGTATAAATACCGATGGCTTGGCGGTACGCT
>DATCES010000120.1:0-9151 GCA_036509935.1 Mucilaginibacter sp. | reverse complement strand
ACGTTAATTAAGCCATTCTATCTATTATCGTAAAAGTAGGGCTTAAACGTATTTTAACTAACTAATGTTACTTATCGGGGTTGCACGCGTTTCTTCTTTAAAAGAAAGATCAAGTGGTTTATTAACCTTCTCATCAGACAGGGCGAGGTCAATCACTTCGTGCATATCGGTAACATAGTGAAATTGAAGATCTTTTATGTAATCCCCTTTAATTTCCAATATATCTTTTTTGTTTGACGCGCATAAAATTATCTCTTTTATATTGGCGCGCCTGGCGGCGAGTATTTTTTCTTTTAAGCCACCAACAGGCAATACACGCCCGCGTAATGTAATTTCGCCGGTCATAGCAAGGTGCGGTTTTATTTTGCGCTGTGTAAACGCTGACGTTAAAGCCGTAAGCATGGTAATACCTGCCGAAGGACCATCCTTGGGCGTAGCGCCGGCCGGTACATGTACATGAATATCCCATTGATCAAACAGCCTTACATCAATATTAAAACCGGCGGCATGGGCCCGCAAATAGGCTAAAGCTATGGTTACCGATTCTTTCATCACATCGCCGAGGCTCCCGGTTAAAGTTAACCGCCCTTTGCCGGGGCTTAAACTGGCTTCGATAAATAAAATATCCCCGCCAACTTGTGTCCACGCCAAACCGGTTACCACACCGGCTACTTCATTGCCTTCGTACTGGTCTTTATCATATATGGGCGCGCCCAATATTTTTTCTGCCTCGGTTTTGCTTACAGCGGGGTTATAGGGTTCGTCCATGGCGATATTTTTTGCCACCCCCCTAACCAAAGCGCCTATCTTTTTCTCCAATGCGCGCACACCCGATTCGCGGGTGTAATCAACTACCAGCTTTTCGAGCACATCGGACCTGATAACTACATCTTTGGGTTTTAGCCCATGTGCTTCACGCTGTTTAGGGACTAAATGCCGCCGCGCAATTTCAATTTTTTCCTCAATAGTGTAACCGCTTACCTCTATTACCTCCATACGGTCCAGCAAAGCGGGCTGAATACTGCTCAGGGAATTTGCAGTTGCAATGAACATAACATTCGACAGATCGAAATCCACCTCAACATAATGATCGTAAAAGGTGTTGTTCTGTTCCGGATCAAGCACTTCCAATAAGGCGGATGACGGGTCGCCCCTGAAATCATTGCCTACTTTATCAATTTCGTCTAAAATAAAAACAGGGTTAGCGGCGCCGGCCTTTTTTATTGATTGAATAATACGGCCGGGCATAGCGCCGATATATGTTTTACGGTGCCCCCTTATTTCGGCTTCATCACGTATCCCGCCCAATGCCATGCGCACATATTTGCGCCCAAGCGCCTTGGCAATTGATTTCCCCAATGAGGTTTTGCCAACACCCGGCGGGCCAACCAAACAAAGGATCGGCGCCTTCATATTGTGTTTTAATTTAAGTACAGCCAGGTATTCAATAATACGCTGTTTTACTTTATCCAACCCAAAATGGTCTTTATCCAAAACTTTTTGTGCCCGTTTAAGGTCAAAGTTATCCCTGGTAAAATCGTTCCAGGGCAAATCAAGCAATAATTCCAGGTAATTGATCTGTACCGAATAATCAGCGGCTGCCGGATTTGTCCGCGCCAGTTTTTCCAGCTCTTTGATAAAATGACTATTAACTTCTTTTGCCCATTTCTTTTTCGAAGCGCGCAATTTTAAGCTGTCTATTTCTAAATCCGGCGAATTACCGCCAAGTTCTTCCTGTATGGTTTTTAATTGCTGATTTAAAAAGTAATCCCGCTGCTGTTTGTCCAGGTCAACCCTTACCTTGCTTTGTATCTGGTTTTTTAGTTCCAGCATTTGCAGGTCTAAAGTCAGGTACTCCAATACCAGGTTTGCCCTGTTGCGCAGGTTAGGTTCTTCCAGTAAGCGCTGCTTGGCAATCATATCGGCATTCATGTTTGACGAAATAAAGTTTATCAAAAACGACGTGCTTTCAATGTTACGGATAGCTATACCCGCCTCGCTCGGAATGTTGGGCGAAAGATGGATGATGCTCATGGCCATGTCTTTTATTGACGATACCATGGCTTTAAATTCCTTATCGTTTTTATGCCTTACTTCTTTAAAAGGCTCAATAGTAGCTTTAATATAAGGTACGCTTTGAACTTCGTCTTTTAAAATAAATCGTTTTTTGCCCTGTAGTATAACTGTAGTATTGCCATCCGGCATTTGCAGCATCTTAATAATCAGCGCTATGGTGCCTACTTTATTCAATTGGGTAAATGACGGGTCTTCAATCCCCACGTCCTGTTGCGAAACCACCCCGATCATCCGGCTGCCTTTGTTGGCATCGCGGATCAGCTTGATCGATTTGTCCCTACCAACGGTAATGGGGATAACAACCCCTGGGAATAATACGGTATTACGCAGCGGTAAAATGGACAAAAATTCGGGCAAAGCTTCGTTATTCATCTCCTCCTCGTCCTCGGACGACATCAACGGGAAAAATTCAGAATCTTCGTTTATAACTGGTAAAACACTTTTAAAATCAAATGTATCAAAACTCATCAAAACCTTTATTTATGATATAAAACGCCATATTGTCAGCCTGTAAAAAATACAGGGGCACCCGATACAGGTTAAATGGCTGTCGCTCCCGTACAAATGCAATGGTTCAAGACTTATGCCAATATAAGCTAATAATCATTAACAATATTTTTTGTGTTACAATGAATTGATTATATGCCCGTTATAAATTTACATTCTTTTACAAAAATGAATGAAAATTATTGGTAAAGATGAAAAAAAGTCATATAATCGCCTTCTTTAATTCAGGATATTAAAAACATTTTTACAAAAAACCATTCAGTTGGCATAATAATTTCTTACAATTTCAGTTAATAATATACAAATTCGAAATACAGTAAGCTCTTGATGAAGTTTCCGGTAATCATTTCCTTCCTGATTGTTGCTTCGCTTGAAAACACTTCGGCACAAAACTCTTATTTTAAATTGGGCCAGCAAGCGTTGATGGACGGGGACTTTAAAGTTGCAGCAGCGCAACTGGAAAAAGCCTGCCTTATTGATTCAACCAATGCCAATGCTTTGTGGATGCTGGGCTATTCTTATTACCATAGCGAAAATTATAAAAAATCAATTGCCGCTTACAATAAAGAAATTTATATAAACCCAACTGATGCTATGGCCTATTATTACAGGGCACGGTCAAAAAGTTATTTAGGTAAGGATAACCAACTATCTGCCGCCGATAAAGAAAAATATTTAATAGGGGCGATATTTGACCTGACGAAGGCAATCTCTATTGAACCTAATGATACTAAGTACCAGACCAGGGGTATTGCTTACCGCGAATACGGCTCATTTAAGCTACAGGCTACCGGCCGCTTTTACGATAAAAACCGTGGTATTAATTCGCTCAAAGCGTCTATCATCGACCTTGAAAAAGTATTGGCAAATAATCCGTCACGGTCTGATATATCGTCCCTGATCGACCTATCTAAACAAAAACTTTACGAGGCGCTTGCCCATCGATAAGTTGCCTGGATCAGGATTCAGCGTTCCAACACCCCTTGTATGCTGTAACGATTATTCCTCGTTAGCCGTACCCTTTGATCTTTTTTGATTGAATACAGGGAATCGGGGAAATAACTTAGTTTTTCGGTGGATTGATATAGGATGTTTTTGGTTTTGTTATAAATCAGTATCCACTTAATTTTTCCTTTTCCCTTTTTGACAATCATTTCGCGCATTTTCAGTTCGGGGTATTTTGCCATGTAAATCAGTGTGCTGTCTTCGTCAATCACTTTATAACTATTTTTCCAGGCCGGGCGGTTTATGTCGGCCTCTTTAAATAAACTTAATTCAAGTCCCCAATCAGCAATATGCACTTTTCTACTTTCAGTATCGCGGTTATGTATCACGGTTTTAAAAACCATCCGGTTTTCTTTGGTTAGCCGTATAGCGTCCTTTGTAAAATATTCACTTATATCAAAATATTTTAGGGATTGCCCGGTTTCTTTAACGTCCGACTTGCATGCAGGCCAACCGGCAACGAGCGCCATACCGCTTAACAAAGCGGCAATGCGCTTTAATCCTGGCTTATACCAGCACATTACCGGTCATTTTTTCGGGAATAGTTACCCCGATGATCTTTAATATAGTCGGCGCAATGTCGCCAAGCTTGCCATCCTTTACGTGCGTTACATCCTTATCAATAATAATACAGGGCACCAGGTTAGTGGTATGGGCGGTATTTGGCGTACCGTCATCATTTATCATATAATCGGCATTGCCGTGATCGGCAATAATTATAAAGGAGTAGCCGTTTTCCAAACCTGCCCCTACAACGGCTTTTGCACAGCTATCTGCCGTTTCCGCTGCCTTAATAACCGCACTGAATACCCCTGTATGGCCAACCATATCTGTATTTGCAAAATTAAGTATGATAACATCGGCCCATCCGCTTTTCAATTCAGGGATAATGGCATCACGTATCCCTTCGGCGCTCATTTCAGGTTGAAGATCATAAGTGGCTACTTTGGGCGATGGCACCAATAAACGCTTTTCATTAATAAATTCCTTTTCGCGCCCGCCCGAAAAGAAAAAGGTTACATGGGGGTATTTCTCCGTTTCGGCTATCCTGATCTGGTTTTTACCGGCATACTGTAAAACTTCCCCTAAGGTTTCGGCCAGGTCATCTTTATCAAAAAGCACCTTTACATTTTTAAAGGTCTCGTCATAAGGCGTCATGGTGATATAATGCAGGTCCAAGGGGTGCATGTTATATTCGGGGAAGGCTTTTTGTGTTAACGCAATGGTAATTTCACGGCCACGGTCGGTCCGGAAGTTAAAACAAATTACCACGTCGCCATTTTCTATTACTGCCAGGGGCAGGCCGTTTTTACCAACCCCTACAATGGGCTTAACAAACTCATCGGTAACCTCCTTTAAATACGATTCTTTAATAGATTGAATAATGTTTTTGGATGCTTCGCCAATACCATTGACCATTAAATCATAAGCCAGTTTAACCCTTTCCCACCGGTTATCCCTGTCCATAGCATAATACCTGCCAATTGCAGAGGCCAGTTTAACAGGGGTACCTTTAATATAATCTTCAAGATCAGCAATAAAACTTACCCCCGACTTTGGATCCGTATCCCGGCCATCCAAAAAAGCATGGATAAATACCTTGTCGAGGTTATACGCCAAAGCGGCATCACATAATCCTTTTATATGCCTTATGTGCGAGTGAACGCCGCCATCAGATACCAGCCCAATAAAATGGACTTTTTTATCGTTTTTTTTGGCGTATTCAAAAGCTTCCTTTAGTACGGTAATTTGGGGGAACCCGTTATCATCAACCGCTTTATGTATGCGGCCCAGTTCCTGGTAAACAACCCGGCCTGCGCCCAAATTCATGTGCCCCACTTCCGAGTTCCCCATTTGCCCGGCAGGCAAACCAACCGCAGTGCCCGAAGCTTCGAGTTTAGAGTTTGGGTACTTCGCTATCAGGGAATCAAAGAAGGGGGTATTAGCGGCAAGTATTGCGTTCGACTGGTCGTTGCGGCCGTAACCCCAGCCATCAAGGATAATTAATGCGATTTTTTTTTTATTTTCCACAATGCAAATATAAAGGCAAGGTTGTAATATTCGGTAATATTGGTTGATTAAGTTGATTAGGTGAGTAGTGAATTGTTAACGGTGAGTTGCGGGTTAATCATTATGGAGGTGTATTTACCCTGAGGGGCTAAAACCGTTTAGCCCCGCGTAATTTTTGCCGCTTGTGCGGCTAAACGCGTTTAGCCCATCGTAATTTTTAATGTTTGAGGGGCTAAATGGGTTTAGCCCCCCGTAATTTTTGCCGCTTGTGCGGCTAAACGCGTTTAGCCCATCGTAATTTTTGGAGGGAAAATCCATATACTATATTGTTTATCACGTAGATATGTTAAACATTTCAATGAACGGCATAAAAAAGCGTTGACAAATGGGCTTAAAAAATATTTTTTTTTCTGTTAGCTTTTACAAAGTACCCCTTTTGTTCAAATGGGGGGTAATACTGCGGTTATTTCGACAAGGGGTTGGCCTAAATGACCATAAAACGCGCTCACCCACGCGCCAACCATAAAAACTAATGTGAAAGTGCAGGGCATATCCAAATATAGTGAATTTTGCTGAGAGTTGCAAGGGGCAGGCATGGGGAACCGGGGCAGGCCTATTGAAATTAATTCAGCTGTGTTCGTTCTGGATGTACTATCGCTTAGTGAACAAATCCCCCAAATTGTTCTTACTTTTGGCGCTTCAAAAGCTACTGATTTGGACAAAGCACTTATAAACCAATTTATATTAAATTCCCTGAAAGAAGATGTTGGCGATGGCGACCATACCTCGTTAGCGACGATTCCGGCAGGTACCAATGGCAAAGCAAAACTTTTGGTTAAAGATGATGGGATACTGGCCGGTGTTGAACTGGCGGAGAAGATATTTCATATTGTTGATGCCAATCTTAAACTAAATATTTTTTTAAATGATGGCGCAAAAGTAAAGTGCGGCGATATTGCTTTTACAGTTGAAGGCGATGCGCAAAGCATATTAAAAGCCGAGCGCCTTGTACTTAACTGCATGCAGCGCATGAGCGGCATTGCAACAAAAACACACCGGATAGTTGATATTTTAAAAGATACCCGTACAAAGGTTTTGGATACCCGAAAAACCACACCCGGTTTAAGGTACCTTGAAAAATGGGCTGTGCGGATTGGCGGTGGCGTTAATCACCGTTTTGGCTTATATGATATGATATTGATAAAGGATAATCATGTGGATTATTCGGGGGGAATAAAGCAGGCTATTGAAAAGGCCCGGCAATATATCGTTAACCAAAACAAAAACCTGGCGATTGAGATCGAAGTACGGAACCTTGACGAACTGGGGCAGGTTTTGCAAACGGGCGGCATAACCTGGATATTGCTGGATAACTTTAACTTCCATGATTTGCGCGAAGCAGTAAACATCATTGGCGGGAAATATATTACGGAAGCATCCGGCGGGATAACTATTGATAATATACAAGCGTATGCAGCCTGCGGGGTCGACTATATATCTGTAGGGGCGTTAACCCACTCTGTTAAAAGCTTGGATTTGAGTTTGAAAGCGGTTGATGTTAGCTATTAGAGACTGGAGATTAGTTAGAAAGTCCGGTAGCCCGATGGTTTCCATTGCAGGTTCATGTTTCCGAATTTTCCCAAACCTCATACTTTCCTTTTTTCTTCCGGACTTCCGGACTTCCGGACTTCCGGACTTTCGGACTAAAATAACCAATCTCTTACCTTCAACCTCCAATCTCTAACAAATAATTTAGTAATATTGCGGTAAGATGATAACCGTTTATTCAATATCAGCTTTAATTTTGGCTTATTTGTGCGGATCCATTCCAACGGCCGTTTGGATCGGGCAGGCATTTTACGGAATTGATGTAAGGGAATATGGCAGCGGAAATGCAGGCGCAACAAACACGTTCAGGGTATTGGGTAAAAAGGCCGGGATACCTGTTATGCTTTTTGATATATTAAAAGGGTGGACTGCCACCAACCTTGCTTATTTTATCGGCGTTTCAACCACCGGCGCATATCATTCAATAGCCTATACCAATTACGCGCTTGCGTTGGGGATAGCTGCCGTTATGGGCCATTTGTTCCCGGTATTCGCGGGGTTCAGGGGCGGCAAAGGCATAGCAACTTTGTTTGGGATGATACTTGCTGTTAATTTGCCGGCTGCGCTGCTATGTGTAATAGTATTTGTTATTGTACTGCTAATATCACGCTATGTATCCCTCAGCTCAATAACCGCAGGCTTCACGTACCTTATCGGCGTCACTTTTTTTTATAATAAGTACACCAATAACCTGGTAGTTATTTTTGGTATGTGTATTTGCTTGCTTATAATGGTTACCCATCAAAAAAATATTGAACGCTTGCTTAAAGGCAAAGAATCAAAAGTAAATCTGTTTAAACGCAAAAATTAGTGTGGGGATTTGGAACAGGATATTGGTTGGGCCCAGGCTGCCAATATCGCCTATGACTTAGCCAATAATCCAATCATAAAGTGTATGGGTCTTCCACGTGCAGCCCTCGTATATTTACAAAATCTTTGGTGTTATGGGTTATTAAAGTAAGATTATGGACAATTGATGTTGCGGCAATAATGGCATCACCAAGTTTTAGTTTTTTATAATTTCTACGAAGTAAAATAGTTTGCGCAGTGACTGCTTCATCTAATGGTAAAAGGATGGCTGTATTTAGGAATTCTTCCATAGCTAAAAGTTTATCAGGTATATCGGCGAAGCCTAATACTTCAATCTTAACGGCAACAGAAATCAAAAAATTACCGTTGAAAAGTTGTTCCACAAAATCACTGCCTTTTTGTGGTAAACGTGAAGCAGAATAATCAATAATTACATTGCTGTCTATTAAATATCCCTTTCCCATTCGCTACGGGCTTGTTTTAAGTATTGATGATATTTTTCTGCTTCTTCATTGGTCAATAACCCTTTGAAACGTGAAGCATTATTAGTTTGGGATACTTTTTTTTCCATTAATTCTTTCAAGTCTTCATGCGTTGCTGTTATATTATTCCATTCCGTTATTGGAATAATAACAGCAGTATGATTACCTGAATTATCTGAAATATATTGCAGCGCCATTATTATAACTATTTTACTAATGTAAAATTAAGAAAAACGAATGTATTAAGCAATTTTAGTTTGTAATGTGATTGCCCAGCACTTCCAAAATCGCCTTCACTTTAAGCAAGCACTCTTCATATTCACTTTCAGCATCGGCATGGTAAGTAATAGCGCTGCCGGCATGGAATGACAGATATTTGTTTTTTTGATTGTATAACAGTGTGCGGATCACCACATTAAAATCAAAGTCATCATCCGGGCTGAAATAGCCTATCGCCCCAGAATAAACCCCCCGCCTGCTATTTTCATACTGCTCCATTAACTGCATCGCGCTTATCTTTGGTGCCCCGGTCATGCTGCCCATAGGAAAGGCGTTTTTTATGGCTTGAACAGCTGATATGCCTTTTTCCAATTCGCAAACAACGGTCGAGATCATCTGGTGCACTTGTTTAAAGCTGTAAATGCCAAATAAGC
>DATCES010000119.1:0-3810 GCA_036509935.1 Mucilaginibacter sp. | reverse complement strand
GTACATTACGCTACCTTTCACATGCCGGCTGAGCCAAACGGCTTTTATCATTTTAATGCTCTCCAGCAAATTTCTTACTTCGCTGTAGTGTTTGTGTTAGCGCCCATTGCAATGCTTAGCGGCATGTCCATGTCCCCGGCTATAGAAAATCGTTTCCATTGGATCCCCAAACTATTTGGCAACCGCCAGGGCGCACGCTCGGTACATTTTTTGGTCATGCTGGCTTTTGTAGCCTTTATAATCATTCATGTAGCCATGGTTGCGGCAACTGGCCTAACAAGGAATATGAACCATATTACTGTTGGTACAGACAATCCTTCAAGCTACGCCGGATTATATATTGGGCTTGGTATCGTCTTATTTACGGTTGCCTTTGGCTTCCTGGCCCACTGGATATCATGGCAAAGGCCCAGGTCGCTTCAGTATTCAGAAGCCGCCATCAATGGTACTTTATGGCGTAATTCTATTAACAAATTCAAACCTAATATCTATTATAAGCAAAAAGATATATCACCTTATTTTTGGGTAAACGGCAAAATGCCCGTCTCTGATGAATGGCGCAACCTCGCAGCCAATGGTTTTAGGGATTATAGGCTTAAAATAGGCGGCCTGGTTGAAAACCCTGCTGACCTGTCAATTGACGACCTAAAAAAAATGGGCCTTGAGCAAAATATTACAATGCACCATTGCATACAAGGATGGTCGGGCATTGCTGAATGGGGCGGCATACCAATTAAAGCGCTCGTAGCGCTTGTTAAACCTCATTCTTCTGTAACTACAGTTGTATTTTATTCTTTTGGCGAAGGGATATATGGGGGAACGTATTATGATACCCACAGCTTAGATAATTGTTTAAAACCGGAATCCATCCTTGCCTGGGAAATGAATTATAAACCTCTTTCCGAAACACATGGCGCACCGCTCAGGCTACGGGTGGAAAACCAATTGGGGTATAAAATGGTAAAATGGATCAGTAAAATAGAATTTTTAGAAACCCATAAGCATATCGGTAAAGGTTATGGCGGTAAAAATGAAGATGATGAATATTTTGACCTGCTGGCTGATACTTAACGATGCGAACAGGGTTTCCGAATATTCAGATGCCTGTTCAAAATCAAATTTTGTATATTCGTTTGATAATTATAGTTATGGCAGAAGAAAAACCTGTAAAAGGCAAAGCTGAGATAGTTTCCAATCATCTTAAAAAAGAAAATGATACCTATGATTCTGTTTTTGCAGCTAAAATACTTGAAGGGGTAAAAGCGAAAGAAGAAGGCAAAAAAGGACTTAGGGTAGATGTAGAAAATCTATGGAAATAAGATTAAAAAAAATGCTATATTTGATTAATACTTTTTAATTGAGTAACTTATATGAGTGATTTGGAAGTTTTAGAAAATATAGGAACCGATGCTGTAAAACGATTAAGAAAGCAAAAATTGGAATCGGGGAGACCTTTTATGATCAATTCAAAGGAGCTTCCTTCCAAGCAAAGCTACATGGAATACCCCGACAAAACAATTAGCATAGTTACAGCAGGGCTTGATTCCAGATCGTTTATTACCTTGCGTAAACTATCCGAAGCCGAAGCCGGAGCCATCCGTAAGCAGTTTGATTTGCAATAATTAAAATATTCGCGTGCCCTCTCTTTATATTATTACAGGTTCAAATGGTGCGGGCAAGTCTTCCATTGGACCTCAATATTTGCCTGAATATATCAAGAAAAACTATAATGTATTTGACGGAGACCTTTTATTCGTAATCAAACAGCGGGAACTATTTCCTGAGATAACCCGTTCCCCAAAGGAGGCCAGGAAGCTTGCATTTCAATATGTTACAGATACTTTCGAACTTCTTACAGCCAATGCCCTTGAGGCTAATGAACCATTTGTATATGAAGGGCATTTCACCAATGATGCAACATGGGACGCACCAAGACGATTTAAGGCTGCGGGATATGATATTCATTTGATTTTTTTGGGATTAAAAACTCCTGACCTTTCGCAACTCCGGGTTACTAATAGGGTATCGGAGGACGGTCATTTTGTCGACCGCCAAACTCTCGATGATAATTTTAAAGGAAACCTTGAAATGCTCAACCATAATTACAAGCTTATCGACCATTTAACCATTGTGGATACCTCCGAAATACAGCATATTACTTTAGCTATTTTAAATTCAGGAACGGTAATGTCCGCAGTGCAGGCAGATATGCTGCCTGACTGGTTTACTTTTTATATGCCTTCAATTGCTGCACTGATCCCATAAATAATTTAGTTGATTTAAGCCATTTCCAAAACTTTTATCACCTGCAATTGATTTAAATTTATTGCCTTAAATATTCCCACTTTTGCCAAATATTAAAAGCAAATGAACCATCTCGCCAATTCCACCTCGCCATACCTGCTACAGCACGCCAATAACCCCGTTAACTGGCACCCCTGGGGTACGGAAGCCTTGCAAAAAGCCAGGGATGAAAATAAGCTGATCCTGGTAAGCATTGGCTATTCGGCCTGCCACTGGTGCCATGTGATGGAACACGAAAGCTTTGAGGACGAAAAAGTGGCTGCTGTGATGAATGAATACTTTGTTTGTATTAAAGTTGACAGGGAAGAGCGCCCCGATGTTGACCAGATATACATGAGCGCGGTTCAGCTAATGAGCGGCAGGGGCGGCTGGCCCTTAAACTGCATTTGCCTGCCCGATCAGCGGCCTATTTATGGCGGTACCTATTTCCGCAAAAACGACTGGACCAGCCTGCTTTTTAACCTTGCCGATTTTTATAAACAAAAACCCGCCGAAGCTGAGGAATATGCGGTAAGGCTTACGGAAGGCATACAGCAATATGAATCGGTTGAATTTGTTAAAGATCAAGCTGATTATACCAAAGGCGACCTGGAGCAAATAGTAAGTAACTGGAAAAAGTATTTTGACAAAACCGAAGGCGGCCTGGGCGCTGCCCCGAAATTCCCGATGCCCAATAACTGGCAATGCTTACTGCGGTATGCACATTTGGCAAACGATGAAAATGTGGCCGGGGCATTAAAATTAACGCTGAGAAAAATGGCTTTCGGCGGTATTTATGACCATGTTGGCGGGGGCTTCGCCCGTTATGCTGTTGATGGCCACTGGCATGTGCCCCATTTTGAAAAAATGCTCTATGATAACGCCCAGTTAATCAGCCTTTATGCTGAAGCTTTTACCTGGAACCCCGACCCGCTTTATAAAAAAGTGGTTGAAGGGATTGTCACCTTTTCCTTACGGGAGTTAACTTCTCCCCAGTATGGCTTTTACTCCGCGCTTGATGCCGACAGCGAGGGTAAAGAGGGCAAGTTTTACATCTTTACCAAAACAGAAATTGACAAAATATTAGGGGGGGATGCTGATTTGTTCTGCACCTATTTCCATGTCACCGATGATGGCAATTGGGAGGAGGAGCAATCAAATGTTTTGTTCCGAAAGGAAAATGATGCAGAACTTGCTGCAATGTTAGGGCTACAGGTTGAAGTACTCCTCGAAAAAATGGAAACATGCCGTCAAAAAGTATTTGAAGCCCGTGGCCTGCGCATTCGCCCAGGCCTGGATAATAAAATACTGGCCTCGTGGAACGGCTTAATGCTTAAAGGTTTGTGCGATGCTTACCGCGCATTTAATAACGCTGACTATTTGGAAATAGCTATAAAAAACGCGGGATTTATTTTGGATAACCTGGTAAATAAAGAGGGAAGATTAACGCGCATAGCCTCGCAAGCGCACGTCCCCGCCTCACCTAAACGGCGAAGCCCTCACCCATCCTCTCCAAAGGAGAGGACT
>DATCES010000118.1:0-3159 GCA_036509935.1 Mucilaginibacter sp. | reverse complement strand
CCGGCAAAGTATTAATTTAGCTTGATGGTGGGAAGAAAATATAAATTTCATGAGCCTGAAGCTGAAAGCTTAATACATTTTAGGACTAAGTTACGCTGAGCTAATCTTAGACCAGAGGGGGGCGTTAAATCGGTAGGCCATATAAATATTTTTTTTGTAAATTTGTTAAACAAAACAGGTAAGCAACGAGACGATGAAAATACTATTGGATATAAAAGACGATAAAGCTTCCTTTATGATGGAGGTATTAAAAAACTTTAAAGACGTTAAAGCCAGGCCACTTACAAGTTATAAAGCCGATGTGCTCGAAGGTATAAAAGAAGCTGTGGAGGAAGTAAAGCTGATAAAACAAGGCAAGTTGAAAGGTATCCCTGCAAAAGAACTGCTGAATGAGCTATGATGTGATTGCCACGCCCCGTTTTAAGCGTGATATTAAAAAGCTTGTAAAAAAGTACCCATCCTTAAAAAATGAATATGCCACACTCATCAATGACCTTGAAAAAGATCCGGCACGAGGCGTTTCATTGGGTAATAACTGTTTCAAAATACGTATTTCCATAGCGTCAAAAGGAAAAGGTAAATCGGGAGGGGCAAGGGTAATTACCCATATTGTAATTAATGACGGGATTGTATTTCTGTTGACTATATACGACAAGGCTGAAAAGGAAAATATAACAAATAATGAAATTGAAGAATTGCTTAATCAACTGCCCTGAATAAAGAGATTGTTTTTAAAACAAACCATGCGGTCATTACTTCCAGTTACGGGTTACTGGGGTGTACCCTTGTTATATAAACCATTCCAAATAGTTATTTGCCTGCAACAATCGGGACACCGGCACGTATTTTTTTTATAAATCAAAATTTCGTATATTTGATATATAGCAAATCCTGGCAATATCACCTGCACCTAACACCAACAAAAAAAAAATTCCTGCCTCTTTTTTAGGTATTTTTTTACCGTTATTTGAAGTTTTTTATATAGTTTATTGGTTTATAGCACTTTACAAAATATTGCCCACAATTTTTATGATAGGCTAAACGCATTTAGCCCCTCAAACCAATAAAATTACGATAGCCTAAACGCATTTAGCCCCTCAACCCGGAAAAATTACGATGGGCTAAACGCGTTTAGCCCATCGTAAACAGAGAAAACCGACAACATTACCCGCGTTTTGCACATGGAAAACGAGGAATAACACCCAAAATACCAGGAAAAAAAGCTATTAAGGCCTGTGCCCTTGCTGCCAAACGCTATCTGCACCCCCGCACAGCACCCAATCGGTGAAATCATTTTCAAATCGGTGAAATCAAATTACTAATTTTGCACCCTTACTAATGAAATTTAACTTAACAGCACAGGATCCGCTTTCAAAAGCCCGCGCGGGCGAGATTGTTACCGGTCATGGGGTTATACAAACCCCTATATTTATGCCAGTTGGTACCGCAGGTACGGTAAAGGCAGTTCATCAGCGCGAGCTGAAGGATGATATTAAGGCGCAAATTATATTAGGCAATACCTATCATTTATATTTAAGGCCGGGTTTAGATACCCTCGGGAGCGCAGGCGGCCTTCACCGTTTTATTGGCTGGGAAAAGCCGATATTAACAGATAGCGGCGGCTACCAGGTTTACTCACTAACCGAAGTAAGAAAAATTAAGGAAGAAGGGGTCACCTTTCGTTCGCATATTGATGGCTCGAAGCACCTGTTTACCCCCGAAAACGTGATGGATATACAGCGCATCATTGGCGCCGATATTATCATGGCTTTTGACGAGTGTACCCCCTACCCCTGCGACTACCAGTATGCCAAAAAATCTATTGAGATGACCCACCGCTGGCTTAAACGCTGCTGCGAAAGGTTTGACAGTACGGAGCCAAAGTACGGTTACAGCCAGGCCCTGTTCCCTATCGTGCAGGGCTCGGTATATAAAGACCTGCGGGTGCGGTCGGCAGAGGTTATCGCTTCTTACGGGCGCGAAGGCAATGCCATAGGCGGCCTTTCAGTTGGCGAACCTGCCGAAGAAATGTACGCCATGACCGAAATTGTTTGCAATATATTACCGGAGCAAAAACCGCGTTACTTAATGGGCGTAGGGACGCCTGTTAATATATTGGAAAATATTGCTTTAGGAATTGATATGTTTGATTGCGTAATGCCAACACGGAACGCCCGCAACGGGATGCTGTTTACAAAAGATGGTATTATAAATATCAAAAATGAAAAATGGAAAAATGATTTTTCGGCGATTGAAAAAGACAGCGGCCTGTTTGCCGATACAGCTTATTCAAAAGCCTATTTGCGCCATTTAATTCATTCGGGCGAGATATTAGGCGCACAGATAGCTACATTGCACAACCTGCATTTTTACTTATGGCTGGTAGCCGAAGCCCGCAATAAAATTATTGCCGGCGAATTTTATAACTGGAAAAATGCAATGGTTAACCGTTTAGGACAAAAATTGTAAATGAAGGCTTTTTTTTACCGCTATTTTAAAGTTATTGACCGGTACATCATAAAAAAATACCTGGGTACTTTTGTGTTTACCCTGGGGATATTTGTGGTGGTGACGGTGGTGTTTGATATTTCGGAGCACCTGGATAATTTCTTAAAAACCCACTCAACCATCCAGGAAATAGCCTTTAAATATTACACAGGTTTTATACCTTATTACATTAATTTATTATCGCCGCTTATCAATTTCCTGGCGGTGATTTACTTTACGGCCAAAATGGCCAACCAAACCGAAATAGTTCCGATACTTAGCGGAAAGGCAAGTTTTAACCGTTTTTTACGGCCCTATTTCGTATGCGCCACGCTGATATTTATCGTATCGTTTTTTGCGGATATTTATCTGATCCCTTTTACCAACCGGCTAAAAATAACCTACGAAAATTCGCATGCTTTTAACGCCGATGACCCCACAAAAAGCGAGGTGCATATACAACTGGATACGAATGGAACTTACGTATATGTCCAATCGTATGACCCTACCGTGCATACCGGCTACCAGTTTGTGCTTGAAAAATTTGACGGCGACCAATTGCGGGAAAAATTACTGGCTAATACCATTTCATACGATTCACTAAAAAGGCAATGGTCAATTAAAGGCTATACAATCAAATATGTTAATGGTTTAAAAGAAAAATGGGTAGAT
>DATCES010000117.1:0-3488 GCA_036509935.1 Mucilaginibacter sp. | reverse complement strand
ATAAAGCTGCGGCGGGGATGCTTAAGAATAAATAATTTGGATTAAACTTGCTTAATACTACAGTATAACAATGCACTATTTTTGTTCAAAAGGCTGTACAAATATTAAACAGGGATAATAAATTTCACAAAACAATGTTATAACATACATATAAACCCCCTTGATATATGAGAAATGTTTTCGATACCAAAAACCTGCTGTTTATTTCGGTTGCATTTTTACTGCTTGCAATAGCTTCCTGTAAAAAAGACAATACTAATAATAAAATACAAACACCCCCTATAGCTACACCTTCAACACTCGGATTGTATGAAACCGATTCATCCATTTATAAACTGTTGTTAATAGCTGTTTCAAATATTGGCACAAAGCCTGTTAATTATGGTTTAATATATGACACAGGTTCCGGCGGGATGGTTATTGATGCTGATGGCATCTTGCCTGCATCAATGATAACCAGTACGGGCTTTAATTTTACAGGTGACTCCACCGTTGTAAACGGAATTACTGTTACCAGTCAAACCTCAACTGTTCAATACGGGAATGATGTGGCCTCAATAGATAATGTTTACGGGAACCTGGCTTATGCACCAGTGACAGTTGGCGACCAGAACGGGAATATTGTAATTAAACGGCTGCCTTTTTTTATCTATTATAAAGCTGTTAATGCAAGCGGGGTGAAATATGCATCGCATGACTTTGATACATTTGGCGTAAACGGCGAATATGACGTTACTTTTGGCAACAATACTTACATTACAAGCCCATTCAGCTATTTCGATCCCGGGAACGGCCTTACAAAAGGGTTTAAGATGGCACAGCTTAATGCCTCCAATTTTTCTTTAATCGGAACTTACGTGCCACGGGCAATCACTTTAGGGTTAACTTCATCTGATATTTCATCGTCATCAGGCTTTACAACCACCCCGGTTCACTATTATGCGGGATCAGGCTATGTTCCGATTATCCCGGCGTCAATCACCTATAGTGGTATAAATTTTCAGTCAGATGTTTTGTTTGATACCGGTACCGACCCTTACAGCTATATTGAAGATCCAACTTTTAAAGGCAATTTAACGCTGCTGCCGGTAAATACCCAGGTAGGGCTTGCCACCAGTTCCGGGTTTACCTATAACTATACCACCACCGCCACAGATAATTTAACTTATGTGGAAAACTCCAATACCTCGGGAGCCAACACTTCTATTATGGGCCTCGAATTTTTTTTAAATAATGAATATATGATGAATTTTACCGATCATACCTTAGGATTGAAAAGAAATTAGAAAAGGCAAAATTTTATTAGACCTTGAACTACCGCAAAAAGATTATTTTATTAATAATCATTTCTTCAGCCTTAAGGCTCCTTTTCGCCTCCGCAACTGAGTTGGGCGCCGATGAGGTGTATTACTGGACGTATGCATTAAAGCTGCAATGGAATTATTTTGATCATCCCCCCTTAGTTGCCTGGCTGATACGGTTAACTACAGTTAACCTTTCCTTTCATAGCGAACTTTTTGTGCGCCTCGGGGCTATTATATCGTCTGCCATCTGCACCTGGCTGATTTTTAAACTCGGAACACTTATAAATAATTTTCGGGCTGGCTGGTTTGCAGCCTTGCTGTACACATCGTCCATTTATTGCAGCATTACTGCCGGCGCTAATATTTTACCCGATAGCCCTCAAATGATTTTTTGGCTGTCAGGTATCTTGCTTCTCATCAAAATTTCACGTTTAACTGATAACATCCCGAAGGCTGATTTACTCTGGCTCCTTTTTGGATTAGTATCCGGGTTATGTATCATGAGCAAGGTTGATGGCGTTTTTTTATGGTTTGGGGTTATTTTGTATGTATTATTTATCAATCGCGACTGGCTAAAATACCGGGGGATTTATTTATCCGCTATTATTACTTTAATTGTTGTCTTCCCTATTATTATATGGAACATACAAAACAATTTTATTAGTTATAAATTTCACAGTAGCCGCCTCAGCCCGTTAGGGTCGGGCATGCATTTAACCGGTTTTATCAAGGCCATATTACAACAAATCGCTGTTTGCAACCCGGTTAATTTTTTCATTACCGGCACCGGCCTTTTTTTGGCTTTAAAAGGAAAGGTACCTGTTGTTAAAAGAGAAATTAACCTACTGTTATTTGTAAGCCTGCCACTTATTATAGTAATATTAATCATCTCATTGTTCAGGGAGACATTTGCACATTGGCCCGGCCCTGCATACAGCAGCCTGTTAATTCTCCCCGCCGTAAATTTAGCTTCTAACCCTAAAAACCGGGCGGCTAATATTCCTAAAGTTATTAAATGGGCTTTAGCTTACCTGATGATGATTGCATTGTTGCAAATTGTTACGATAAACTATTTTCCGGGAACATTATCAGTACAGAAACAAGGGCCAAAAACAGGCGCGAATGACCTGACCTTATATACGTATGGCTGGAAAGAAATTGGCGGGAAATTTGATTCGCTGTACAGAAGTGATGTTGCAAAAAAAACAATGCCGCCAAATGCACCCATTATTGTTACTAATTGGTTCCCCGCTGCTTCAATAGAGTTTTATGTGGCCAGTAATACAAAGCAGGAAGTGTTAGGAATAGGCAATGTTTTAAACCTGCATCAATATTACTGGACAAATAAATACAAAAAGCAATTAAAAGATGGGGATGATGCTTACTATATTGTGCCTTCGGATGCGTTTTATTACAGAACTTCAGATGAGGTAAAAAAATGTTTTAAAACTGAGGGGGCGCCATTTGTTATTGCTGAGTACAGAAGCGGTTTGATTTGCAGGTATATCTCAGTATTCAGGATGAAAGGGTACCTAAAAAATAAAAAGTAATTTGATCATAAAAAAACCTTCCAAATAAATCGGGAAGGCCTTTTGAATATTTTTGCCGCTCCGCCGGATGGCGGCGGGCCGACTGGATTAAACCCTTTTTGATTTAATACGTGCAGCTTTGCCGGTAAGTTCGCGCAGGTAGTATAACTTAGCCCTGCGTACTTTGCCATGGCTGTTTACTTCAATTTTATCAATATTTGGCGAATTTAAAGGGAAAATTCGTTCAACACCTATGCCGTTAGAAACTTTACGTACAGTAAAGGTTTCGGTATTGCCTGTGCTATTGCGCTGTATAACAACGCCCTGGTAAACCTGTATCCTTTCTTTATTTCCTTCGCGTATTTTATAATGAACACTTACCGTATCACCTGCTTTGAATGACGGAAGCGCTCTTTTTTCTACTGATTGTTCTTCAACAAATTTTACTAAATCCATGATTCTTAGCTCTAAAGACGATTTTTACAGGGTAAAAATCGGATTGCAATTATAGGGATTTTTTTTTATAAATGAAAGGCAGTTTCGAAAATTTACGATTTTAGATTTACGCGTTACGATTTCGCTAAATCGTAATCCTAAAACCGTAAATCAAATCATTCCAACAAATCCGGCCTTCTTTTCTTCGTCCGCTCTAGCG
>DATCES010000116.1:0-4095 GCA_036509935.1 Mucilaginibacter sp. | reverse complement strand
TAAAGCACCGCCGTATAAACGGGTTTGGCAAATTTATTAATGTTGCTGTGCTAAAAGGCGATGAGATAAAAATAATTGATGAATACAGCAAAAGCCTTCCCGATTGCCCGGCCGTGCTTACCACTTTGCTTGACTTTAATTCGTCATCCGGCTGGAACGATTCGTTGAATATACTGGTGCAACTGGCGGCTTCCATGCGTGCGCACGGGCATGGGGGTTCATTATTGGTAGTGCCGTTTGACAGCGGTACCTGGCGCGATTCTATCATACATCCTATAACTTATCCCGTTACGCCTGCATTTGAAGAACTTAAAATATTAATGCAGCAGGAAGTTAATGGGCGCAGCATTGGCCTTTGGCAGGAGGAGGTAAACCGTACCGTAGAGGGTATTGCAGGGCTTACCGCCGTTGACGGCGCCACAATTATAACTGACAGGCTGGAATTAATGGCCTTTGGCGCAAAAATCGGCTTATCAGCAAACAGCATACCTGTGGAACAGATGATGGTGACCGAACCCGTAATTGGCAATGCAGCAATAACCATTCACCCGGCACAAAACGGCGGCACCAGGCACCTTTCGGCTGCGCAGTTTGTTTTTGACCAGCACGATGCCATTGCACTGGTATCTTCCCAGGACGGCAGGTTCACCATTTTTTCATGGTCGCCTTGTGAGGCGATAGTGCATGCGCATTACGTGGATGCTTTGCTGCTTTAACAGGGATATTTACGCCCATCAAAAGTCAATACAGTAGCCAGGGAACAATTCAAAAACAATAAATTCCGGCCTGTATATAACGCTATAGCTATATAACAGGGCAAATATTTCGTTACGGGCACGCCCTCATTTTTACAAAACGTTACGTTAGGGAAACAAATGTTAACCCGCCTTGTTGTGTTAACATAATGATAATATTAAATTCACTGTAATATAACATACTTTTGCACCATATCATAAACTCATGAATAAGAAAACACAGGATTCGCCGGTTAAAACGTCAAGGAAAGCAATTCAACAACAGTTGCTCGGTGAATTGAAAAAAATAACAAACCGGTTCGGATTAGAATCTGAAAAGTTGATCAAAGAGGTACAGAAAGGATCGAAAAAACTGGCGAAAATAATTTCTAAAGAATTAAAGCTGATCAAACCTGTAAATCCAGGGACGATTATTGAAGACAAAATTGAGAAAAATATATTGATACCGGCACCGAAAGAAAAAAGCAAAACACCTGTAGTTCCCGCTAAACCTACAGCAGTGGTGACAAAGAAAACAGTTGCCAAAGTGGCCGCAAAAGCGCCGGTTCAAGCAAAAGCAATACCGGCTAAAAAAGTTTTGGATAAACCAGAAATCAAAAAGGATATTAAGGCATCCTGACACCGATTGCGGATAATTTTCCTGATGCTTTGTTGTTATAACAGGCTAAGTTTATTAAATATTTGAAAACAAAACTTGCGCCCGTTCGCCTACAATTGGTATCGCTTTTTTTTCTGCATTAATGGCGCCGATCAAACCAAGTATCCAAAGAACAAAAAATGCAAATTCTAAAAGCCTTAGAAATCAGGTATTGTTGATATTAAATAGAAAAGATATTTTGAGCCTGCTGACCAAAAATAGGTATCGGCTTTTTTTCACCGTTAATTGCGCCTGTTAAACCAATTGTCCAAAGAACGATAAACCCTAAGTTTACAGGCACAATAAAATAGTATAATGAAAATATACCTGTTGGAAACCCTATAGCGCCAAAAAACACAGACAATCCATACCTTGTTACCACGTACGAAATATACAAAAGCAAGGTTTGCCGCAGTTGATAACTGCTCAAGCTTGTTTTTTCATTCTGATGGAATGTAAAAAAGGCCATTGACCATCCTAAAACAAAAAAATAACTTAGCAGCCCTGCTGTTTTTCCATCATCTTCTATCCCGAAAGGGTTCTTTGTACTCATAAATTTTATTTAATTAAGTTGATATAAAGAACGCCCTGGTTAATAACTTGTCTTTGTACGTATAAAAAAAATATTTGTTAGTTTAATCTGTAAAATTTATACTTTTAAAAATTATGAGTTATATATTCGCAAGCCGTTTTTCGAGGATGGAAATAAATAACCCCCGGTTTTTCAATTCTTCCAAACTTTCTGTAAATGGGCATAAATAGCCTTATCAGCGCCGGGATAGACCGGTTTTATTCGGGTGCGGCAGAGGATAAACGGCTCACCTTTGGCCTGGGGCCTTTGGAGTTTGAGCGGAATAAGGAATTGATTGGCCGTTATTTGCCTGCCGGAAGTTCTGTTATTATTGATGTGGGCGGCGGCCCCGGCGTTTATGCAGCCTGGCTTGCCGATATGGGGCACTATGTTCATTTGGTTGACCCGGTAAACAAGCATATACTTCAGGCACAAAAAAGGGCCTCAAAGCTAAAAAAACCATTCAAAGCGGCGGTGGGCGAAGCCAGGAAGCTTGCTTTCCCCGATGGATGTGCCGATGTGGTAATATTACATGGCCCTTTATATCATCTGCAACTAAGGGGCGACAGGTTGAAAGCTTTACAGGAGGCTTACCGCGTTTTAAAGCCAAATGGCATTTTGCTTGGGTTTGCAATTAACCATACCGTATCAACCTTAACAGGCTTGCTTAATGGGATGATCCACGATCAGCAGTTTTATGCCATGTGCATGAGCGAACTCGGTATAGGCTTACATAACCCGCCTGCAAATTGGCCCGGTATTTTGCCCGAAGCATTTTTTCATAAACCCGATGAATTATTGACCGAAGTACAGGAAACCGGTTTTGCAGATCTGAAACTATTTGCCGTGGAAGGCATTACCTGGCTCGACAGCAAATATTTTGAAAGCCGGTCTGACCCGAAAAAGAAAGAGGCGATGATGGAACTGCTGAAATTGACAGAAGAAAATAAGGAACTTTTATCACTTAGCCCGCATTTAATGGTTTGTGGCAGGAAAAGATAGGTTTTTTGTTTGTAGGGTAAGATATAGCTACCGAAGCCGCCTCGTGAGACTATTTAATCGTCCACGTGTTACCTGCCTGTTCAACCTAATCAACTTTATCCATATTTTCCTACTTTTGCATTTTTAATTACGTTCGTCTTATTTTAATATGCATAAAACATCTGCGGGCCTGTATATATCAAGAAACCTTTTCGTATTATTTATTTTCATTTTATTATCCGCCGGAAAATGCAACCGGGGCCTTAGAAAAATAGAAGAAGGAAAGGCGCGAAAACAGGAAGCGGCATTAAGGACAAAAAACTTAATAAAAACTATTAAGGGTATAAGTTATACAGAGGTTAGCCGCAAATTCGATAACGGGCTTTCGTTCAGCCCTGTTGGCTATCAATTAGTACCCGAATGGAAAATATCTTTTCCATCGGTTGATTCGGTTAATATTTACAGCCCTAAAAAAGGGCGCTATCTGAATGCCCCGGTTGTGTTTGATCATGACTCTATTTTTAACGTGGCCTGGGCTTGGCTCAAATTAAAACAACTTAGCAAAGACAGTTTGAAATTTATGGTACTGCATGTAAAGGACAATGTGATACAGGATGAAAAAATCCATGTGTTTATGACCTTTTATTCAAATAACTATATAAAAAACGTGCTACATTCTGATACTGTTAGGTTGTGGGCACCGGGGCGCAGGGATTCCTTGTATATCCGTGCTAAAGCGTTACTGGCAAATACAATACCTGACAGCGCTTTTGTGGGCACTGATCCGGCTATGCTGACCGCTAAAAGCCCCCTGGTCAGCATAAAAAAAGAGGCACCACCGGATGCTGTAGATGGGGGCAAACCGTATGATACGTACCTTTTACCTACTTATGATCTTATGATCCATAAGGCTTATGACGATTTCAATTATTTGTTCAGCGCTTATGTGGATGAAAACGGCAAACTGATCTTCCGCAGGTCTAATCAACTGATGATGCCCGAATTTGCAGCATCAACCATAAGTACAATGAAGGGCATAACTGATGGTTATCTTAAACTTTACCTGAATGTTACCGCCGGCAAAACTTTGGGTATCCCGCATACCAGTATTATACTGTTGAATGTTTCGGGGGAAAAGAAGTAATGCGTTA
>DATCES010000115.1:0-2736 GCA_036509935.1 Mucilaginibacter sp. | reverse complement strand
TTGGAAAATACTCGGTTGTAAATGCCGTTCTTAAGTAGCTATCTGTAAAAACAGAATTGCTACGGATTGGTTTGTTAATTGGTTCTAAGAGCAACCAACGTTGAATGAACCCTTCAGAATTCGGTGTCTTTTTTGATGCTTTTCCCGAAGTAAAGTATGGTGCGGTACTTCGTGTAGTATCGCTTTTGGCAATACCATTAATTTTGACCCTTGATGTAGCGGAACGTCCTTGTAACCCTAATCCTTCCAAAATTACAAAGCCCACCGCCAGCAACAATGCTTTTCGTTTAATGTTCATAGTAGATCCTTACAGTGTTTACGATTGTTGTTCGTGAAAAGATGATCACGCTCTTTTTGTAAAACTAAGCAAAAAAGAATCGCCTTCAACTACTACTACACGGGTAACAAACATTTTACGCTTTGTTTCAAATAAACTTTTTCGCCACTCCGGAGTAATAGAACTTTCTTCAAACTATATTTGCCTGGTTCATTGCAATTAATGAAGACGCATCGTTGTATTGATGCAGATATATATTTCCAAGACTATCGCCCATGCACTTTAACAACATCTTTTTGTATCCACTAATGACATCAGGTAGAAGACCCATAATCTTTTGGCCCCTGGTTCGAGCCCAGGTAGGCGCACAAAAAAGTCCTTTGTTCGCAAAAAAATGGCTTTTTTTATTTCCAAACACTTATATATCATCTCAATGCTTTTTCTTCGCAGGTAGTTAACATTTTGCTTGTAACCAAAACTTTACGTTTATTAAGTGTTAATTTTTGGAACAATGAAAGTAATATTTTACTTTAGTTGAATAAACATGACAATATGCTGATGAACAGAAAAATTTTAGCTACCCTTGGTTTATCCGCCATCGTAACCCTGGTGGCATTAACTTCTATGGCGCCTGATAAACCGGGATTTAAAAACCTGAAGGTATTGCCCAAAAATATTACCAAAGAGCAGTTGGATAAAGTAATGGGTGAATGGTCACATTCATTAGGCGTACGTTGTAATTTTTGCCATGCGTGGAATGACTCGGCTAAACGGATGGATTTTCCGAGTGACGCTAAACCTGAAAAGAAAATGGCACGGCACATGTTTAAGATGATGAATAAGATTAACCAAAAATATTTCGAAGCCGAAAAAGATTCATCGGGGATGATGGCAAAAACGGGTATAAACTGTTATAGCTGCCATCGCGGCATCAATCACCCTAAGGTTACAATGCCGTTCGAAGAAAGGCGGGGGCCGGGTCAAGGCCTTGGTGGGCCTGGTCAAGGCCCTGGTGGCCCTGGTGGCCCTGGTCAAGGCCCTGGTGGCCCTGGGCAAGGTCCTGGTGGGCCGGGTGGCCTGGGCAAAGGCCCTGGCGGCAATAATAAATAATAAAAAAAATATCAGCAAAACACCCTTTAGTATTGTGCTAAAGGGTGTTTTGTTTTAATGGGATTTATGTTTAATAATGCAGTAATTGCCGGTATCAGCGCTGATAACCAAATAAGTATAAACCTTCATCGCTCCTTTGGCTTCGAGGAAATGGCCCATTTTAAAGAAGTAGGTTATAAATTTGGCTGGTGGCCGGACCTTAAGTTTTTTGAACTTCCGCTGCCGTAACTGCTGTGGCTATTTAACACTTTTCTTAAAGTGTTTCTGAATATATTTTTTGTACAAATATTCCGCATAGCCTACGCTAATGTAATCTGGAAATTTCCATTTTGGGAAATAAGTTCTCTTTAAATACTTCAGGTAACTAAAAAAGAGTACCCCAAGGAACAAAAGAGCTGCCATGGACATTAAAACTTTTACAAATACCATTACAATTTCCATGATTCGGAATTTAATTATTATTTTGTTAGTCTTTTACGCAGGGTAAATAATTTTGTTTCATATTTATATTTGTTTATTAATAGATTTTTTTCAACCACTGCAAACATAGCAGCTATTACAACCTTAACAACATCCCAACAAATCTATTACATTTGTTGCCATGCAAAAAATACTCATTGCCAATCGCGGCGAAATTGCCATAAGGATAATGCGTTCGGCGCGGGAAATGGGTATTTTAACAGTAGCCGTTTATTCAGATGCCGACCGTGGTGCCCCGCATGTCCGTTATGCCGATGAAGCTGTTTATATTGGCCAGGCGCCATCAGTTAAATCATACCTTAACGGCGCCAAGATTATTGATGCCTGTAATAAAACCGGGGCGGAAGCAATACACCCGGGTTATGGCTTTTTGAGCGAAAATGCTGCTTTTGCAAGACAGGTTAGGGAAGCCGGTTTACTATTGATAGGCCCATCGCCCGAAGCAATGGAAGTGATGAGCAACAAACTATCCGCAAAGGCTGCTGCGCTCAAATATAATATCCCGCTGGTTCCGGGTACAGACCATGCGATTGCCGACATCGACGAAGCAAAACAGTGTGCAGTTAAAGTAGGTTTCCCGATACTGATAAAGGCGGCGGCAGGCGGCGGCGGAAAGGGTATGCGTATCGTAGAAACCGTAGGTGATTTTGATGAACAGGTGCAATTGGCAGTTTCTGAAGCTGTTTCGGCATTTGGGGATGGTTCAGTATTTATTGAACGGTATGTTTCATCACCACGGCATATTGAAATACAGGTGCTTGGCGATACGCATGGCAATATATTGCACTTGTTTGAGCGGGATTGCTCGGTACAGCGCCGCCACCAGAAAGTTATCGAAGAGGCGCCGTCATCGGTATTAACACCACAGA
>DATCES010000114.1:0-3765 GCA_036509935.1 Mucilaginibacter sp. | reverse complement strand
CCACCTTTTTTGTTGGATGTGAAAAAGATATCGGGCAACCCGTCATTATTAATATCGCCAATGGCAACGCCCCCTCCGTTATAAAAATAGAGATAATTTAAAATGCCGGGGTAGTCACTATCACTTAAGGTGTTTGTAAAGTTTACATTCGTTTTTGACGGATCAAGCAGTTGAAAAACCGGGGGCATGCTATTTTGCTTTTTACATGAAGAAAAACTTATTATAAATAGTAAAAGTATTAAAGGAACCAAATGAAAAGACTTTACCTCCGCGATGTTTTTAGTAGGATCCAATGTCATCAATTAAACTTATTGTGAAAGACGCTAGTAGTTTGAACCGGAATAAAAAAAATGAATAAGTATATTCTGAAAGTAAGTTTACCGGCATCATTGATTCATTTTTTTTAGATGGTTTACTTTTTTAAAAGTATTAAATAATAATCAGGAAAACAAGCTTTAATTGCTTAAAAAAACAGATGAATGTTAGGCTGAATGGCTTAAAACATATTTTTGGGGAGTATTATAAACATCCAGTATTTAATGTAATTCTGTAACGTTAGAAATCTTATATTTGCGTTTAATTATTGCTCCCGTAGTTCAACGGATAGAATTATGGTTTCCGGTACCATCGATATGAGTTCGAATCTCGTCGGGAGCACATTTAAAAAGCTGTATATTACGGCAGCTTTTTTTATGAAGTTTTTTAGACTTCAGAAGTTCCTGAAAACCGGGCGTCATATCAGCCAAACCGATCACTTATTCAAATGATGAGCCAACGTTTTAAAACGCTTCGCCCAAGTCGATAAATAAGCCGTTTGAACCCTGGCGGCCAAAACCATAATCAAGCGACACGTTCGTTTTTGATATGGTATTGAGCTTTATACGCAGGCCGGGGCCAAAACCCGGCTGTATCGCCTGGAGCCTGGTACCGGGCGCGCCCGAAAGTGATTCGAGATTTAAAAAAAACACGCCGCCTATTAAGCCATTAGCAGTTATTTTGTACCGGTATTCACTTTCCGCATACACCATTTGCGCCCCCCTGAACCTGCCTTTTATATAACCACGGCCGGTAGCCGAACTGGGGTCCCACTGGTTACTTGGAAGATCAACGTAGGCCGGCTTTCCACCTATCGTCAAACAATCATAACTCCAAAAAGCGATCACATTGTCGGATCCCTCCGGGAACCGGTAATATTTACGTAAATCTATAATCAACGACTGCCAACTGCTGGTACTGCCCAAAAATCCATAATTTGCACGGTATTGCACAAAGGCGTACCCGCCCTTTGAGGGGTTAAGGCCATTATCGCGCGAATCATAAGAGCTGGTAAGTGTAAAACCTGATGCTATTGAGTGTGAAAGTTTCCCATAAGCAGCGTAATCAGACAAAGTACCATTGAGGTTGCCTTTATCCGAAACGTTCCAATGATCGTCAAGTACATACCCTACCCCTGCATACAAATTCCCGGTGATATGCCGCAATACAGTTTCGTTAAACTGAAAATAAGAATAATCCATAGGGTCCTCGTTTTTGATGTTGGAGCTGCTGCCCAAACCAAAAGTACTTTGGGGGTATTTATAAAAACGATATTCGCCAACATAATTATATTTATTATTCTTGCTCCATATACTGGTTTGCACGGGCAAAGTGTACTGCTTGTTTTGCGTGTATGCGGTACTGGCAACTATAGTTGATATCCTGGATTGGGGGCCTGTCCGGAATGCCACGTTGCCGGATAGTACGATACCCAGCCGCGATACCAGGGAATACCCAAGGGCAGGAATAATTGAAATTGTAGGCTTTGAAGTTACACTATCGGTGGTTGAAATAGGTTTAATTTTAAACACTTCCTCCAGTATATCTGCAACATCCTTTTGCTTTACGCCTTTTGTATTGCTTATTGTTGTATCCTTTACGGCCGGGGCATTAGTTTTGGGTTTAACAGGTATTGTTGTAATTGGCACCGGTTTATTTTCCTGCGCAAAAAGCCGGTTTGCAAATAATATGCCAGTAATAACTATGCTTACCTTTAAAAATATCTTCATTTATGCCATACAAAACCCGGCCAATTAAAATTAACTAAAATGTTAAACTATTGATAATAGCCGGTTTTAAAATCGGATTCGAAAGTAATCATTCTGATACAAATCAAATAAGGAATTTTCGATTGTATGTTTAGTTATGACGGCTATATGGCAATTTGCTGTCGGCTGTTGGACAAACCCCCAGATTTACAAACCGCCCGCTGAAAACCGGAAACTAAAACTAATAAATATTTTATCGTTGGCCTGAAAATTGCATTTTTGCAGCGCCTTCTCTTTTTGAAGCTTTTTTTCAACACGGTAAAATGGAACCAACTACAGTGCAGGCGCCAAAGCAATTAGTCCAAAAAACCATTTTTGGGGTGCTTTTTGCAATTAGTTTCAGCCACCTGCTGAATGATATGATCCAATCAATTATCACTTCAGTTTATCCCTTATTAAAACAAAGCTTCCGTTTAAACTTTTCACAAATCGGCATGATCACGTTTACCTTCCAGGTAACAGCATCTTTACTACAGCCGTTCGTAGGGTTCTTTACCGACCGTAAACCACGGCCTTACTCGTTGGCCGTTGGCATGGGTGTAACCCTTGCGGGTTTGGTTTTGTTATCGCGGGCGCCCGGCTTTATAGCTGTGTTGGGCGCAGTTGCCCTGATGGGCGTTGGTTCGTCTGTTTTTCACCCGGAATCGTCAAGGCTGGCGCACCTGGCCGCAGGCGGAAAAAAAGGGGTAGCGCAATCAATTTTCCAGTTAGGCGGCAATACCGGCAGCGCGATAGGCCCTTTGCTGGTGGCGCTGATTGTGGCCCCCTACGGCCTGCATTATATCATTTGGTTTGCTATAGCAGCCCTGCTGGGTATTATAGTATTGTGGAAAGTTGGCCAATGGTATAAAGCACATTTGAATATGAGGATGAACAATCCTGTTTTGAAAGAAGCGGCCCATTCCGGTTTATCCAAAACGAAAATCAGCGCCTCATTGCTGATATTGATGCTGCTGATATTCTCCAAGTTCTTTTACCTATCCAGCATGACCAATTATTTTACCTTTTTCCTGATCGGCAAATTTCACGTCTCCATACAGCAATCGCAATTATATTTGTTTGTGTTTTTGGCATCGGTGGCCGCCGGTACCATTATCGGCGGTTTTATGGGCGACCGCTTCGGGCGCAAATATGTAATCTGGTTTTCAATCCTGGGGGTAGCGCCTTTTACGCTGATGCTCCCGTATGCCAACTTCTTCTGGACGATTTCCCTGGCAGCTATAATCGGTATTATCCTGTCCTCTGCCTTCTCGGCCATAGTTGTATATGCCCACGAACTGTTGCCCGGCAAAGTTGGCATGGTATCGGGCTTGTTTTTCGGGCTCGCATTTGGCATGGGCGGTTTAGGCTCGGCGCTGTTAGGGCGCCTGGCCGACCATACCAGTATCGCTTATGTTTTCCAGGTATGCTCATTCCTGCCGCTTATCGGTATTATCACCGGGTTTTTGCCAAATATTGAACGCAAAAAGAGGGGTAAATAACCGGAATAATGAAAAAGCAAAGCAATCAGGAGGGGCTAAACGCGTTTAGCCCCTCCTGATTTTCGCGGTTTGAGGGGCTAAATGCGTTTAGCCCTACGTAATTTTTGCGGTTTGATAGGCTAAACGCGTTTAGCCCCACGTAATTTTTGCGGTTTGAGGGGCTAAATGCGTTTAGCCCCACGCATTTTTTCCCCTGTATT
>DATCES010000113.1:0-2692 GCA_036509935.1 Mucilaginibacter sp. | reverse complement strand
ATCTACCGTTTCATGCGAGGCCGGCTTTACCGAACCGCCCGCTTTTTGGTACAGGTAGGCTACACCCGAGCCATCGCTTTTTAAAATAGAATCAATAATGCCGTTCCCCTGGTCATCAGGTTCAAGTAAAACAGCGCCGCAGCCATCGCCAAAAATTATGCAGGTGGCACGGTCCTGGTAATTTGTTATTGACGACATCTTATCGCCGCCAACTACTAAAACCTTTTTATGCTTCCCGCTTTCAATAAACTGCGAACCCGTTGCAAGGCCGAACAAAAATCCGGAACATGCCGCCGACAGGTCATACCCCCAGGCATTTTTAGCGCCAATTTTATCCGCCAGTATATTTGCCGTGGCCGGGAACACAAAATCGGGGGTAGTGGTACAAAAAATAATCAGGTCAATTTCCTCCGCGCCGATACCGCGTTTTTCCAGCAAAGCTTTAACAGCCGGAACAGCCATGTCAGACGTTCCAAGCCCTTCGCCTTTTAATATGCGGCGCTCTTTTATACCGGTACGGCTGGTGATCCACTCATCATTGGTATCAACCATTGTTTCCAGCTCGTGGTTATTGAGTACATAATCGGGTACATAACCATGTACTGCGGTAATAGCTGCGTGAATTTTACTCATTTTTTAAATTTTTACTGAAAGGCCAGTTTTATTTTATCTACAAGGGAGCTTTCAACCATGTTTTTTGATAATAGCACCATGTTTTTTATTGCCTCTGCAGTTGATATGCCGTGGCCTACAACAACAGGCGCGTTTACGCCCAATATAGGGCTGCCCCCGTATTGCTCATAATTAAAAGCGTCATAAAATTTATCTTTAATGCCCTTTTCGCGGGCGACTTCATAAAATGATTCGGCAAGTTTTAACACAACGTTACCAGTAAAGCCGTCGCAAACCAAAACGTCGGCAACATCATAAAACATACCACGCCCTTCAACATTGCCAACAAAATTAAACATTTTGCTTTCTTTCATCAGGGGATAGGCCGCCTGGCAAAGTAAATTCCCTTTTCCTTCCTCTTCGCCGATATTTACGAGCCCAACCCGGGGGTTTTCTACATGATAAACATGCCGTGCAAATAAACTGCCAAGTGCGCCAAATTGCGGTAAATATTCGGGTTTGCAATCGGCATTGGCGCCAACATCCACCAAAACGGCTAAATTGCCTTTTAGCTGTGGCATAATGCTGGTTATGGCCGGCCGCAAAACACCGGGGATGGTTTTTACGCTTAATACGGCGCCAACCATCATAGCGCCGCTGTTGCCTGCAGATGAAAACGCATCAATTTCACCGTCATTAAGCAATTTAAAACCAACAGAGATACTTGAACCTGGTTTTTGAACAAAAGCCTTTGCCGGGTGGTCGCCCATCCCGATAACTTCGGTGGTGTGAACAAATTCAAAAAGATCAGGGTTAAAATTATTTTCCTGAAGAATGTTTAACGTTATTTCTTTATCACCGATAAGGACCAACTTTTGACCGGGGGATAAATTTTTATAAGCCGCAATTGCCCCCGAGACGGTTGCCCGGGGAGCGAAATCACCGCCCATAATATCTAAGCCAATCTTCATTTCAGAAAATTAAGCTTAAGCTACAGCTGCTTTCTCTATCAGTAAATGCCCGTTGTAGTAAACATTACCATCAACAGTATAAGCCCTGTGCGGTAAATGTACCACACCTGTAGTTTTGCAGGTAGTTAAAGTAGGCAATGGCGCTTTATCGTGCGTCCTTCGCTTGTCTCTTCTCGATTTGGATATCTTACGTTTGGGATGTGGCATAATCCTGGTTATTTATTATTTAATGTTTTTGAGCGCATCCCACCGCGGGTCTGCCGACTCATTTTGTTCTGTATTTGCTGTAAGTTTATCTAAACTGGCAAGCATTTCTTTATCACAATACGGGGTTTTACCCCCATCAATGCATACCGTTATAAAAGGTATGGCAACGTTTATATACTCGTATATCAAACCTGCTATATTAACCTCATGGTCATTTTTAGTAAGTACAATGATATCTTCATTTTCATCAATTGCCTCTTCGCTAAACTTTGCCACCTGCTGTTCGCGAATATCCACAGGTTGCGGATATTGTGCCAAACACCTGTCGCAGTCCGCATCAATTGTCCCGCTAATGTGGAAATTAAGGATGAGCATAACCTCCTGTCTTTCCAGTTCAACCCGGCATATCAAATCTGCTTTTTTTACCAGCGAATATTCAAATTCTTCAAAAAAAGCATCATTTATAATATACTCAAACTGGTGCTTCCCCAGTTTCAGGCCGGTAAAGGGAATCGAATAATTTCTAAGCGATTTCAATGAGCAACAATTAGCCCGCAAATGTAAGGATAAATATGACATTTGAAAAGGTTTTTTTAATTAGCGCCGTAATCCCTATATCCTTTGCTTTAAGGTAATAGCAACAGTATCATATTTCTTGTCGTGAAAGATTACCAGCAGCAGGGTGCGGTCGTTTTGGGATTTAAACAACGCGTCAATGTCCTCAAGGGTCATTTTTGCGACTGGTTTAAAGTTTATTGACATTATTTCATCGTCCTTTTCAAGGCCAATCTCATCCGCGGGGGATCCGGGTTCAACCCTGCTGATTATTATGTGGTTATAATCATCGCCGGTACTGTAATACTCCATGCCGCTCATATCATGTTCAAAGGGGGCGCTTATAT
>DATCES010000112.1:0-2627 GCA_036509935.1 Mucilaginibacter sp. | reverse complement strand
TAATCGCCTTTACCGTTGTTAACTTTTCCACAAAAATCACACTTGTTAACAAAGAAAAAGAAGCAAAAAGAAAGTTAACAACAATAATAACAACTTTCTTAAACTCTGTTTTCTTTACTTTGCTAATCTAAAGGTATGTTTTAGTCCAACTATGGGGTTTGGCGGTTTGCGCTTTTAAGGTCATTATACAGAACAAAAGGCAGAAAGTGGAAAATATTTTCTTCATGTGGATGTATTTTACTTTTTAGGCTTAGGTTTCGCCTTTGGCTTCTCTTTCTTTTCGGTAGCCGTTTTGCTAACGCTGGCTTTCATAATGCTATGAAATATGTTAGATGCTTCTTTTGAGTTTTTCTTGTCCTCTTGTGCCATGATGCTAAGTTAGTGTTTTATTTAGTAAACTATAAATATGTTGAGACAAATAGATCTTTGATTATCAACGAAATTAAAGATAACAAGATGCCAAAACTCAAAATAAGAAAACCATTTTTAAGCCTTCTGTTTTGTACTTTATATGTAATTACATCGTAATCACCGCCTAACATTGTAGGTAATTTTGGTTGGTTTTCAGGACTATTTTTATACATTAAATAAGCACCAAAAAATTGAATTGCCAATGTTATTATATCTAATACTTTCAAACAGATTTCCATAATTATCTAAATTAAACAATTAATAGTAACTTTGTTATACAAGAAAGCCCCGTAAACCACTTGCGCCTAATGAGAGACCCCTAATGCGATGGCTGTTTTACGAGGTTAGGACTGGATATATTTTCAGCCCGCAATCTTGTCGTCGGGGACGACGACCCGCCCGGCTAAGCGTGTCGCTTAGCAGAAATACCGAAATGTTTGATAGAAGAATAGCACCTGTACGCGCGACGGACTTTGTTAATTAGCAGGTCCCTTTTTATGGCCGGCAGATGTATTTTCAGGGCATAAGTCCTTGCAAATCCGCGTCAAATTCCGTATTTTTGATAGAATCCCAGGGGTTGGTTTTCACCCGGCAGCCGGTTTGCAAAAAAGCGGCTGCAAAATATTTCGCCAATACAAGCCCGTTTTTCATGATTTTTTTGAGTTTCTTTGAAATATTTTGTGTATTTATTTGATATACAGTTTTTTAAATAAAACACCACCCGATATTTTACGAGGAGCTAAACGCGTTTAGCCCCGCAAACGCTAAAAATTACGTGGGGCTAAACGCATTTAGCCCCGCAAACGGTAAAAATTACGTGGGGCTAAACGCATTTAGCCTCTCAAATGGTAAAAATTAGGAGGGGCTAAACGCGTTTAGCCCCTCCTAATCCCAGCGGGCGGAGGGCGGCGAAACCCCTCCTCCATAGGAGTCCTTCGGACCTGCCACTTCGCAGGCTAACACACCCCTCCCTTTGGAGGGAATTAAAAAAAGCAGCAGCCCTGTGCGATTCCCTCCCAAGAGAGGGTAGGGAGGGGTTTCGCGAACTGTGTTACCCCCCCTGTTTGGCAACCGAAAATCCCACTGGCGAAATAAACAAATTACATCCGCTTAACACTAATCCAATAAATTGCTGTTAAACTTGCATCAGTGAAACTATCATTCGCATTCCTGTTTAAATCATAAGCAGCGTGTGGTAGTTTCATTACCATAAAACAACAAAGCCTATTAAATGAAGATCGGAATAGTTTGTTACCCCACCTTTGGCGGGAGCGGGGTTGTAGCCACTGAGCTTGGCAAAGGCCTTGCCGACCACGGGCACCAGGTTCATTTTATCACCTATAACCAGCCTGCGCGGCTTGATCTGTTTTCGGAAAACTTGTTTTACCACGAGGTTTCGGTATCCAACTACCCGCTTTTCGATTTCCCGCCTTACGAACTGGCCCTGGCCAGCCGCCTGGTTGATGTGGTCCGTTTTGAAAAGCTGGATATTCTGCATGTGCATTATGCCATCCCCCATGCATCGGCGGCGTTTATGGCTAAACAGATTTTGTTAACTTATGGCATATACATCCCCGTAGTCACTACGCTGCATGGAACCGATATTACGCTGGTAGGCCGCGACAGTACATTTAAACCGGTGGTTACCTTTTCAATCAATAAATCAGATGGTGTTACAGCCGTTTCAGAACATTTAAGAAGCGACACTTATCGATACTTTGAAATTGAAAATGATATAAGGGTAATCCCGAACTTTATTGACCTTAGCCGCTTCAGCCTGAAAGCTAAGGATCATTTTAAAAAGGCAATAGCCCCTTCGGGTGAAAAAATTGTAGTACATACTTCAAACTTCCGCAAAGTAAAACGCACCCAAGACGTAATAAAGATATTTGCCAAACTAATAAAAAAGATACCTGCAAAATTGCTGATGGTTGGCGATGGGCCCGAACGTTCGTGCTGTGAACAATTATGCCGCGATTTGGGGATTAGTGATGATGTGCGCTTTTTAGGTAAGCAGGATGCTATTGAAGAAATATTATCCGTATCCGACCTGTTTTTAATGCCTTCGGAATCAGAAAGCTTCGGGTTGGCAGCATTGGAGGCTATGGCCTGCAAAGTGCCGGTAGTAAGTTCAAACGCCGGTGGCTTGCCCGAATTGAATGTTGAAGGCGTAACAGGTTTCCTTAAAGACGTTGGCGATGTGGACGGAATGGCCG
>DATCES010000111.1:0-3326 GCA_036509935.1 Mucilaginibacter sp. | reverse complement strand
ACGTATGGTCGGTAGAAAAAATAACAAGTTACAAACGCGTTCCATCGGAACGCCAGGTGAAATCAACGACTATATCCGCCTTATCAAATTTTGTGGGTTAACTTAAATCTGCGAGAGACCCTGCTGAAACGGAAGTGAGTTATATAAAGAGTTACCCTTGATGATCATCCTTAACAGAATTGTGAGAAAACCCTATTAAGATACTGATTATCCGATGTTTAATCAAATTATTCCAATTTATTTTTTACTTACTTTGCCCTTAATCAATCCTTTATATTAAAGTTTAACGAACTATTGTTAACTTAGAACAATTAATTCAGAACTCTTTCCTCATCACCGAAAGGAATTAAAATTACAGCAATGAAGAAGTTCCTCGCAATTTTGTTAGCTATGGTTTCGATGCAGGTATTTGCACAAACCAATCTCATCACCGCCATCAACATAACTTTACCGGCAAACCCCGATGCAATTACAGCAAATTGGGGAACAGGGAAATCATTATTCGTGATCTCAGCTACTGCCCAAATGACTAACGGCCGGATAAACCCGGACGTCGAGGAAAGCAAGATATTGGTAATCATAAAACAGGGTGGCAATAAAGTTTGCGGGGCCTATACCAGTAACTCCGCGCCGGCAGCCGATTTTAATACGATTACCAAAGTGTGGAGCGGTAGCAATGCGGTTTCATTTTTGGGGAAGGATTGTACCTTACCGCCGGGCGATTACGAAATAAGCGTACAGTTTTTTGGCGATGGCGCTGCCGGGACAATTCCGCTAAGCGAGGAAAAAATAAAGCCCTTTACTATTAAAGGGAATGATCAGCAAGCCTACCAACCGCCGCAGGCTATTGCCCCCGCTGATGCCAGCATATTCACCGCTGTAAATATTACGCAACCGATTACATTCAGGTGGACGCCTGTTATACCCAGGCCGCAGGCACAGGTAACCTACCGGCTAAAAGTTTGGCAATTAATGCAGGGGCAAACCGGGGCACAGGCCATGACGGCAAACCAGCCGCTTATTGATAAAGATTTAAATAATATTACGCAAACGGTTATCAACGGTTTAGTTACAGGCCCCTGCTTGCCGCCTTATTTATGTGATTTTGTGTGGACTGTGCAGGCCCTTGACCCGCAAGGTAAACCTATTGGGGCAAATAACGGAACAAGCAGCCCGGCAGCATTTAATACGCCTAACACAAATAATAACAACTTAAGGTCATTGACGGCTGGATGTGCCACCACATCCACAAAGCAATACATCATTGGCGATGTTATTTCACTGTCTGACGATTTTAAAATGACATTTACAGCGGCCCCAACCGGCCCTGATTCGGCATTAAGCGGAACGGGAACAGTCAAGGTAAAATGGTTGGGCCTATTGAACGTGAAGTTTAAGAATATCAAAATTAACGGGGACGACAAACTATGCGATGGCGCTATATACACCAACTCGGACCCCAGCCAGGTTTACCCCACCCAATGGGCCGTAAATGTACTGAACAATACCAGCGCCGGATCATGGACAATCAATAAAATAAAAGCCATCAGCGGAGGCATACAGGCAAATAAAAACTTGAAACCATTAGTCCCGGCCACTAATCAGGTTAATACAACGCTCGCTGTTAATCCAATAAATATGCCCCTGGGCTATTTTAAAAGTAATGACTCGACCAACGCCATAGGGCTTACGGAAATGATATTTAAGCCCGACCATGCCGAATTTACCGCGATAGCTTCCTTAAATACTACCGGAATATTTAAGAATGCCGGCAACACGTTTAACGGTACAGATGCTATTGGCCTGGAAGGCAGCGGGATAAACTTTACCAATAGCGGGCTCAGCAGTATAAGCGGTACTATTAAACTGGCGCAGCCGGTTACTTTTACTTACGCGAACACCAATACCGAAAATTTAAAGCTCACCTTTAATACAGATACCGCCGGCCATATTGGTAATAGCATTGTATTTAGCGCCGACACCACCAGCGGCTGGACTTACAACCTTGACGCCGATGTCCAGTTGCCAAAACAATGGCTTACGCCGGTTGATACCAGTAAAACAAATGTGGCGATGAATTTCCAGCTGGCAATTTCGACATGGGATGATTATATCTTACAGGGAAATTTACCGGCCTGCACGATACCAAACACCAATGGAATTGGCATTGAAGCCGGAATGATAACTTATGATCATTCTACATCGGCGAATGTCGACAGTATGGAATTTCCGCATGGTTTTTCGGGCGATACAACCGAAATGTTTACCGGCTTTTATCTCAAGAATTTTAAACTCACATTACCCAGCCAATTGCGCAGCTATGCCGATACAATAAAAAATATTGAAATAGGCGCCGAAAATTTAATCATCGATAAAGACGGCATAAGCGGGAAAATTTATGCCAACAACGTTTTAAACTATCCCAAAGCCAATATAGGCAACCTGGGCGCCAGTATTGATACGGTAAGGATAAGCCTGGTGAGCAGTACATTAACGGAGGCTTCGATGCTAGGCAAAATCACATTGCCGCTAAGCACGACCGACAACACGGGCAACGCCATTAATTATTCGGCGCTGTTTATTCCATCAAACTCAATGTCAGCGAATACATCTTCCATAACATTCGCCCTAAAACCCGCCCAGGATATAACCACGAGGTTTTTGGGTGACGGAAAGTTACAGATTGACCAGACCTCAACTTTAGACCTGAAAATATCAAAATCGGGCAGCCAAAAACGGCATATAAGTTTTGATATTGATTTGAACGGAAAACTATCATACACCGGCGGCAAAATTATGGATATCGGCAGCAGCACGCCGCTCGACCTGGATCTGTCATGCACTTTTCAACACCTTGGAATGACTTACAAAAAAATGGCGAAGGATACTTTTACATTTAATCCCGGCCAGTGGTCATTTGCAAGCCCTCAAAAAAAATTAGCAGGCTTTGCATTTACCATAACTAATGTAGTGCCCAAAATAGAGCCCATTAGCCCGGGTACCGAAAAACAGTATCTTTTTAAAGGGGGGGTTGAATTTGTAGCGAAAATAAATATTGGAAGCGAAAATTCTAATATAGCTATTAGCGGGAATACCAAAATTGCATTAACAGGGGCTATTGAATCTGATAGTTACACTCCACCTGGAAATTCTTCATCAAGTTCGTCCGGCAGTAGTTTAAGCGCGATTACATCACAGTTTCATACACTAAGCAGCAGCAGCACTACTAATGCAGGGGCTGCGGCAAGTAATGTAAAGACAGATTATGGGTTTTTAACCCAGCTAAAACCAAAGTACCTGGGGGTAAATGTTGAAAGCATAAATAT
>DATCES010000110.1:0-4624 GCA_036509935.1 Mucilaginibacter sp. | reverse complement strand
AATCTATAAAACAATCCGCGAGACGGTATTAGCTAACTTGCCCGGTTCCCGCGTTTTGCTGTTCGGCTCCCGCGCGAGGGGTGATGGAGATAGATTTAGTGACTATGACCTGTTGGTTATTACGCCACAAACTTTTACACCAAGAGAAAAAATTCGTTTGAGTACCTTGCTTGACCGTGCAATCGTCAATGCAATTAAAGCGCCCGTCGATCTTTTGCTTGACAGCGAAGAAGAGATTCGGGAAAAACAGGAGTTACTAGGCCATGTTGTACGTACAGCGATCAGAGAGGGTATTTTGTTATGACCCCGGCACTTAATGCTTACATAGAATCATGGCTTAATAAAGCTGAACATGATTTATTAGATATAGTGGTAAAAAATAGTTGGTAAAACTCGTGTAAATAATTGAAAATCAAATAGGTATAATGAGTTTATTGAAATAGTTTTCAATGAACTTTTTTTAAATGAGTTTTCTTAGCCATTTGAGAACACAGCCAGCAAGAAAAAGCCTTAATAATGCTCGCTTGCCCGGTTTAAGCTTTTATCTACAGAACCTATAATAATTTACTTCAAATTACCACCAACTATTTTTGACCACATTACCATTTATTAATAAATCCGAAATTGCATATCCGAAATCCGAAATACTTAAAGCAACTGTTCAATAATATCATCTGTTGATAATCCTTCCGCTTCGGCATGGTAGCTGCGCACAATGCGGTGCCTTAGTATTGGTTTTGCAATGGCCTTTACATCTTCAATATCAGGCGAGTATTTTCCGTTGATAACAGCATGGCATTTTGCGCCTAAGATCAGGAATTGCGATGCGCGCGGGCCAGCCCCCCAATTGAGCAGCCGTTTAACCTGCGGCGCGGCGTGTTCGCCGCCGGGACGGGTTTTTGATACCAGTTTTACCGCATACTCAAGCACATTATCGGCCACAGGTATATTGCGTACCAATTGCTGAAAATAGATAATCTGTTCGGCATTTAAAACCTTATTAACTTCGGGATGTATGCCGCTTGTTGTATTTTTAACTACCTGTAGTTCTTCTTTAAACGATGGGTAATCTAAATACACATTAAACATAAAACGGTCAAGCTGGGCTTCGGGCAAGGGGTAAGTGCCTTCCTGCTCAATGGGGTTTTGTGTAGCTAAAACAAAAAATGGCTTTGCAAGCCTGTGGGTGATGCCTGCCGCCGTAACCGATTGTTCCTGCATCGCCTCCAGCAATGCCGCCTGTGTTTTTGGCGGCGTGCGGTTAATTTCATCTGCAAGAATAATATTTGCGAACACCGGGCCCGGGATAAATTTAAAGTTCCGGTCTTCGCCTAATATTTCTGACCCTATAATATCCGATGGCATAAGGTCGGGGGTGAACTGTATCCGTTTAAAATCAAGGTCGAGTACCTGTGCCACAGTTTGCACTAATAAGGTTTTTGCCAGTCCGGGAACACCAACCAGGAGGCAATGCCCATTGCTGAAAATAGAAATAAGCACAAACTTAACTACCTCATCCTGGCCGATAATAACTTTTGCTATTTCAGCGCTTATCTGCTGATAAGCATGCCTTAAAGCATCAGCAGTTTCCACATCTGTGCGGTGTTGCATATTTTAAGGTTTAACTTCGGCAGTAGTTGAGGCAGTTGACCAGCCTTTTAATGTAGGGCATGATTGATACTGCGGATCAATTTTAATAAATGTTAGTTTTCTCTTTTTCTGGAACCACTCGCTTACGGTGCGGTTTATCTTATCGTTGGTGGCGTATCCTTTAATTTTAGGATAATCCTGTTCCAGGTTAGCCTTGTGGGCATTGGTGGTTGATTTCAGGTACAATATTTTGTAACTCTTTTTCCCGAACTGGTCTGTAAAAAGTTGGGGTTTCGAAATGCCCCCCACCTTCATCGTATCAATAACAAGCGCCACCTGGGGGTCCAGCTTGTCGGTGGGGATATAGGTTGTACGGGTATCCACATTATCTGCATTTAAAAGCATCCCGCCATTATATTTAGTTACTTTATTGTCCGAGTAAAAAGCGGCTGCTGTCGAAAAATCCAGTCCTTTGCTATGCATCATCAGGTCATAAACGCTGTCAGCTTTAGCTTTGGCCCTGTCTATACTTGCCGGGGTAATTGCCGGTACAATTAAAATATGGCGCACATGTACCTGTTCGCCCCTCCTTTCAATCACCTGTAAAAAGTGAAAACCAAATTCACTTTCAAACACCGGCGAATATTCACCCGCCTTTAACCTAAACGCCCATGCGGTAAACTCTTTAACAGATGCATTGCGGTCATTAAAACCAAGGTCGCCGCCTTGTGGCGCCGACCCAGGATCTTGCGAATAAAGGCGCGCCAGCGCCCCAAAATCCTCACCTGCTTTAACCCTTTTAAGCAAATCTTCGGCCTTTTGGCGGTATATTTCTTTTTCGGCCGGATTAAGCTTTGGATTAAATACAATCTCGCCAACTTCTACTTCTTTGTTAAATGTTGGTATACTATCCTTTGGTATTTTGTTGAAAAAAGTTTTAACATCCTCTGGGGTAGTATTTACATCGGCAGTGATTTTTTGCTGCATTTTTTGGGCAACAAGTTCTTCCTTTAAATCAGGGCGTATTTCATCCTTGTATTGGATTATGGACCGGCCTAAAAATTGCTCAAGCCGGTCTTCGCCCCCGGCCCTTTGTATCATTCCGCGCATACGGCGGTCAACATCGGCATCAACTTCATCGTCTTTTACATCAATACTATCAATAACCGCCTGTTGGGCCAACAGCTTTTGCGTTAGCAAACTTTGCAGTATCTGGCATTTAATATCAGGGTTTGGCGGGTTGCCCTGGGCAAGGTACGATGCGTATTTTAATTCAATATCCGATTGCAGTATTATACTGCTGCCAACAATGCCTGCAATCTTATCCAGTGTATGTACGTGCGCTGGCGCTTGTGCACGGGCTGCTGTATCGGGGGTATGTGTTTGTGCCCCCGCTGCTGATATAAACAAAATAACGCTTAAAATTGCTGTCCCAAACTTTCTCATGTGCATTAATATATTAATCTGACTACCCCGAGTATGGGGTTAAAACCCCGAATTTCGGTAAAAATTATGAATTATAGCCGTACAATTACCCCGATTAAACTTACACCGGCTATAATTGTGCGAATATGCCAATAATGCTTCAAACTGTTTAACTACTTTTGGTTAAAATTTGTTAAAGTAGCCCTAATGAAAATTGAAATACCCCTCGCCTTTAGTTTTATTATGCCTGACGAGCTTTATTTTCTAAAAAAAGATAAAACGCAGGCGGCCGAACATGAAGCGCTCCCGCCTGCTGTAGGAATTCCGCCTGAAAATTTTAAATTTATGGGAGGGAACAAAAAAAACTTCCTGGTCATTGTCCATTATCCTGAATCGGAATTTATTGAAGACAATCATTTTAAGGCATTAGAGAGCATACTTAAACGTTTGGGCTTTAGTATGGATGATGTAGCCATTGTTAACAAGGCAAAATATAGCAGCGTAACCATTGAGCGGTTGACCGGTTTTTTCAAGCCTGAAAGATTACTGATGCTTGGCCGGTCGGCCCTCCCGGCAGGCGCCGGGCCGCTTACCCTTAATAAAACACAGCAACTAAATAACTGTAATACCTTATTAAGTTTCAGTTTTGATGAAATGATGGACAATAATGAAAACAAAAAAGTTTTTTGGGAACAAATGAAACAATTGTGATGCAACAATTAGTGTTTGCAACCAATAACCAGCATAAACTACAGGAAGTAGCGGCTAAAATTAAAGGGCATATAAAATTATTTAGCCTTGCAGATATTGGCTGTTTAGATGAGATTGCCGAAACCGGCATAACCTTCCGTGAAAATGCTGGTATTAAAAGCAGGTACATTTATAATAAATATCATTTGAACTGTTTTGGCGATGACAGCGGTTTAGAGATTGATGCCTTAAATGGCCTACCGGGCGTTTATTCGGCACGGTACGCCGGGAAGCAAGGCGACCATGAAGCTAATATGAATAAAGTATTAGCGCAGTTAGCATCAACCGGCAACTGGAATGCGCGTTTCCGGACTGTGATCTCACTGATATGGAATGGAGATGAACATTTTTTCGAAGGAACAGTTGAAGGCACAATCCGCCATGAACGTACCGGCAGCGAAGGTTTTGGTTACGACCCTATTTTTCAACCTGACGGATACGCCGTAACTTTTGCCGAAATGAGTTTGGAGGAAAAAAACAGCATCAGCCACCGGGCTAAAGCCATAGAGAAGGTAATAGCTTTTTTAGGTATGGTTTAAATTTACTTCCGTAAATTAAACCATCATACTGCGATTTGAGTCTAATAGCTGTTTGTTTTATTTTGTTTAAATTTATACTTAAAACAAGAAAAATCTGTTAAATAGTAGTTTTATAAAAAATATGAAAAGGATTTATAAATGTGCTTCCGGTTTGTTTTTAACCGGTATGCTTTCCGTATTAATGATCCCGGTTGCCAATGCCCAGCGTGGCGGAAGCGGGCACGGCGGAGGTGGCGGCGTTGGCGTTGCCGGTGGCTTCCGCAGCGGGGGGGGCGGCGGCGTTGGTTTCCATGGCAGTAGCGGATTAGGTACGGGTTTTC
>DATCES010000109.1:0-4516 GCA_036509935.1 Mucilaginibacter sp. | reverse complement strand
CCATCATTTATAAATAGCTGGAACCAGTTTTACGGCATTGTTATCGGCTGGCTGGTATTGTTAATTTTTGTATTCTGGCTCATTACCCTACTATTTGAATGAGCTTGCCCGACTGGACCGTTCTTGGCGTTACGCTGCTTGCCATCGTATTATACGGGGTCTGGAAAAGCGGCAGCAACAAAAACATCGACCAATACCTGATGGGTGGCCGCTCCTTGCCCTGGTACCATGTGGGCCTATCGGTAATGGCCACGCAGGCCAGCGCCATCACCTTTTTATCAGCGCCCGGCCAGGCATATTCAGACGGCATGCGCTTTGTACAATTTTACCTGGGCCTGCCCCTGGCTATGATTGTATTGTGCATCACCTTCGTCCCTATATTCCATCGCCTTAAAGTATATACGGCATACGAGTTCCTGGAACAGCGCTTTGATTTAAAAACCAGGGCGCTTACCGCGTTTTTGTTCCTTGTGCAGCGCGGCCTTTCAACGGGCATTACCATTTATGCGCCATCTATCATACTGTCCACCATACTTAACATTAATACTGTATATACCACGTTATTTATTGGCGGCCTGGTTATATTTTATACCGTTTATGGCGGCACAAAAGCGGTATCATATACCCAACTGCTGCAAATGAGCATTATTTTTTTAGGGATGTTTTTTGCAGGGGTAATGGTAGTAAGCCTGCTGCCGCATGGCGTTGGTTTTACCCATGCCATTAAACTGGCCGGCAAATTAGGCCGCATGAACGTGATAGACTGGAAATTTGACCTTAACAACCGCTATAATATCTGGAGCGGCGTTATCGGGGGCTTCTTTTTGCAGCTATCTTACTTTGGTACCGACCAAAGCCAGGTAGGCCGGTATTTAACGGGCAGTTCGGTTGGCCAAAGCCGGCTTGGGCTTATTATGAACGCCCTGCTGAAAATACCCATGCAGTTTTTGATTTTGCTGATAGGCGTGTTGGTTTTTGCGTTCTATCAGTTTAACCGCCCGCCAATGTTTTTTAACCAGTACGAAGTAAATCAAATTAAAAACAGCAATTACAGTAAAGCATATAATAAACTCGAAAACCAATATTCGGCAGCGTTTGAGGAAAGAAAAAACAAAGCCAATAACCTTATTAAAGCTTTTGACAGTAATGACAAAGCTAAGATTGCTGAGGCGCAGGATGCTTTAAAAATTGCCGCCAATCAATCAGGCGCTATACGCAAAGAAGCTATTGCCGTAATGAAAAAAAACAATGTCAAAGCTAACGGAGACGATACCAATTACGTGTTCTTAACCTTCGTTACCCATTATCTGCCGCAGGGCCTGGTTGGTTTGCTGATTGCTATTATTTTCCTGGCATCAATGGGTTCAACTGCCAGCGCTTTAAGTTCATTGGCATCAACCAGCGTGGTTGATATTTATAAACGCAGCATCAATCCCGGGGCATCCGATAAAAATTACCTGGTCGCCTCGCGGCTCGCTACCATTTTCTGGGGCCTGGTATGTGTTTTAATGGCTCTTTATGCAAGCAAAGTTGGCAATTTGCTGGAGTATGTCAATAAATTAGGCTCGTACATTTACGGCACCATATTGGGCGTATTTGTAGTGGCCTTTTACCTTAAAAATATCCGTGGGAATGCCGTTTTTATTGCCGCTGTTATTACGGAGGCGCTTATAATTATCCTAGGAAATTTTGAGCTTGTAGCCTATTTGTGGCTTAACGCGATAGGCTGTATTCTGGTGATTATAATTGCGGCAATTATTAATCCCTTTATCCGGTCCGGGCGTTCAGTTAATACTATTTAGCCGGAAGTGATAAGTAAAATTTTGTTCTTTGCTTTGCATGGGGCTACCGCCCATTAAAGTGCCCACAGAACAGGCGGAGATGACGGGATCGGGGAATGCACAGCGTGCGCAAAGGCCTCGTGGGGCGACCTCTTGCGCCGCGGGGTTACCCTTCGCTGTCGGGTTTATAGCCAATACGATTCCTTGGAGGGTTAGGCCCGCTTGTGGCCCGCATGCTAAGTAAACGCAATGCGATGCCGTCCTTGTATTTATATTGCTATTTTAGGGTTTAGAGGCTTTAACCGGCAATCGCCCTACCTGTTGCCTGGCATATCGGCTACCAGGCAGGCGCACCACAGCGGGGACCGCTTGCGGTAGCGAAAATTGCTTGGGGTAGCGGTGTATTTATATTAAAACCTTTACCTAATGTACATAATGTCTTTACCGGCATTTCTTTGAATCATAGCCTTCCATTCCTTTGTCACCACGTTCAAAAATCGAAAACCATCGGTATCCGTGATAACGTCTATCTTCAAGACGGCATTGGGTACGGCTAATAAATCATCTGGATTAGCAATAGGTTTGAAATCAACGAAAAGAGGAAGATTTACACTTTCTTTCGGAACCTTAAATTTGCTTGACAACTCAACTATATTTACCGGAATGACTCCGGGTTTTAAGTGAACTACTGTAACACCTGCTCGGGAGTTGTATTTAGCCATTCGCTCCTCCTTTGACATTAGACGTTCAGAAGATACGGAGTTAAGATCATAAATCAGATATTTCTTTAAGATCGGGGTATTGCTATCCGCATTATAAATTTCTATTGTACCAATCCATTTTGAGGGTATTGTTGTTGTGTCCCTTTTTAAGACTTTCGACCAATCAAAATTTGGATTTTTTACCATAGTAATCTTTCCATTGTCAACAGTTACCGTATATGGGCCATAAACTTTCACATAAGGCGGTAGTTTTTTGTTTTTTAGTTTAGAGGTGTCCTGGCCGTACGAATTCACGTATGCAAACATTATTAAAAGGCCAGCTGTAATAATTTTTTTCATATACATTTAAATTAGGCAACTATATATTTGGATGTACCAAATCTTTTACTTATCTTTGATGTATAATAAGACAAAGATATGGAAACTACAGCTAAAACCACTAAATTCAAATCGTTTTACGATATGTTACAGGTGTTACCCGATGATAACGCTTGTAGGTTGTTTTTAGAAGATTTACGTTGGAAGGGTACGCCCGTTTGTCCTCATTGTGGTTCTGTTAATGAGAACCATTACAAACTAAATACTAAGGGTGTATTTAACGGGCTGTACAAATGTAAAGATTGCCGGGAACGCTTTACTGTAACTGTAGGTACAATGTTTGAAGGTTCACACGTTCCGTTACGTAAATGGTTTATAGCTATCTATATTTTCACAGCTCACAAAAAAGGAATCAGTTCAATACAATTAGGTAAAGATTTGGGAATCACTCAAAAAAGTGCTTGGTTCGTGCTTAGTCGTTTGCGTAACAACTTTTCAAACAAATTAGATGTTCAATTTGAAGGAATTGTAGAAGCTGATGAAACCTTTGTTGGTGGTAAAAATAAGAACCGTCACGCCAATAAGAAAATTGAAGGTTCACAGGGCAGAAGCGCAGCCGATAAAACCCCTGTTATAGGATTAGCCCAAAGGCAAATAGTTGAATATAAATTACGCCCTCACAAAGTTATACCGGGCAAAGTGGTTAACGAAAAGATTGTTATTCAACCTTCTTTAGTTAGCTGTAATGTAGTTTCTGATACATCCGCTGAAACTTTACAACCTTTATTATTATCTCAAATAAAGGCTAACAGTAAAGTTGTTACCGATGCGTATCGTTCATACAATAGTTTAGATAAAAACTTCAACCACGTGTCTATTAAGCACACAGACGGCAATTATATCACAGTTGGTGAAGATCATACTAATTCAATTGAAGGATTTTGGAGTCAATTAAAAAGAGGCATATTTGGAATTTACCACAATGTTAGTCCTAAGCATCTTAACAAATATTGTGATGAATTTGCATTCCGCTATAACACAAGGACTATTTCAGATAATGAAAAATTCAGCTTATCTTTACTCAAAGCAGAAAATAGATTAACCTACAAAGCGTTAATAGCTAAATAGGAATGAAGGAAAACAAAGGATTATCCGATAAGCAATTGGCGGCCAAATATGAAGCCGGGGCTATTGATTTGGCTAAAGTCATTAAGGAAAGCATGAAAGATTATAAGCCTATCAAAAGAATTATCACAGAGAGGGCGAAAGAAAAAAAAGATAAATAATCACAAATATTTTTTATATTTGATAATTAATCAGTATTTGCCGTACCGATTAACTTTTCTTATCGGAAATATGCTCTATATTTCCCTGATTGGTTTGAGGTTTACTCAAAGGTAAACTTTTTTTATTAAAAAACCAATATGAAAAAAATTGCGCTTATTTTACTGGTCACTTTCAAGTCATCATTAGCCATTTGTCAAAATTATTCACCTGTTTTAGATACATCAATGTTGCATCGGCCAATTCTGCTCAATAGGGATGGTACTTACATAGGGTCTGCTGAATAACCTAAACGATTTTGAAATACAGCGAGTTATGGCGAAATTCGTGGGATCAAGTGCAAGGAAATATGCAAAAGGCTTCAAAAAGATGTGCATCGGCGCCGAATTTCGTCAGCACCTCTCAGTTAGT
>DATCES010000108.1:0-3542 GCA_036509935.1 Mucilaginibacter sp. | reverse complement strand
ACGCGGGTCGGCATATACGTCAACCGGCCCGCTTTGTTTGTAGTTAAATGCCCGTATGTCGTCAAGCCCTGCAATATGGTCCTTATGCTCATGGGTAAAAACAATAGCATCCAGGCGTTGTACTTTTGCCCTCAGCATCTGGTACCTGAAATCGGGGCCCGAGTCAATAACGATAACTTTGCCTTCACCTTCAATTAATATAGACGTACGCAGCCGGTTATCCCGCGGATCGGCCGAAGTGCAAACTTCACAGTTGCAGGCAATAACAGGCACACCCTGCGAAGTTCCGGTTCCTAAAAAAGTGATCGTCAAAATTCCGGTTTCGTTTGTTTTATCTGTTTTAAAAAAGACCCCTGTTTTTCATCCAGCAGGTTATCGTCTATATCAAGTTCGAGGGCCAGTTCGCTTATGGCCAGTATCTTGCTCTCCAGTCCCGAAAACTTGTTAACTACCACTACTTTACTGTTTTGCAATAAGCACGCGCCGGTTTTAAAGTTGCCTTTTTCGTATCTTATACGGTAGCCGGTAGTTTTCAGCAACATTTCCAGTTTTTCGAGCGTATGGTTTGTTATGGGAAGCATTGATTGTCAAAAGTAGGAATTTTTTTAAGTCCGAAAAGGGTGAACTCCGGAAAGAAAAAACAATGGTTAAGAAAATATATTTTTGAAACCTCTCAAAATCAAAATCTCCAACTGCTATTCACTATTTACAGGTTCCTTTGATAATCCCGCTAAGCCACTTCTTAAATTATTTTAATAACATTCCACTTTGTATCAAAAATTACTATATTGTCTATTATTGCCCCATCTGATTTTAAACTTATTTATTAACTTATGGACCAAAGCGCAACAGGTTTCTTTCGCTGGATGTATTTCGCGGAATGACCATTTCAATATCACAAAACTTAATTACCATACGTTTATAATTAATTCCGGTGGCCTTACGCCCGGTGGTTCCGCAAACGAAATAATGAGTTTAAACGCTAAAATAAATGCTGCCTGACCTAATAAATGGGGCACAAACTGACGTTAGCAAAAAAAGTTATAATAACTAACCTCTACCTCAAATCAACCACTTCCACACCTTTATGCAGTCTCGGGTCAAATGAGAAAGTATTATCAGGCACCTGTACGTTAGGCACAAAGCTGCGAAGGGTATAGGTGTATTTATTCCCGTTTTTGTCGAATATCAGTGCGCTGTATATCTGCTTTTTTCTCTTATTTATTAATAAACGTACTTTAAAAAATGGTTTTTTAATATCTTCGGGGGTAAGGTCTATTTCCTGATAAGCTTTATGGGCTATTTTTACTTCGCCATTATAAATGTATTTGTAGCCATGCTCATAAATAGTGAATACCTGTGCTGGGTTAAGCCCTTCGCCGCTGTTATCTACGTTATTAATCTGTACCTCGTTGTCTTTTTTAAGGTAAGTCCACTGGGTTTTGCCATCGCTGATGATCTCCTGCGCAATCTCCGGATCTGCGCTTGCCTCAGCGCTGAAAATGGTTACCTTAAACTTGTTGGTTTTTGATTTGGCAATCAATGTGCCCCTCTGGGTTTCTTTAACCCCGGCCTGTTGGTTATCAAGTGTAAAATCAAAATCGGTTTTTACAACATCGTATGCCCGGTATTTTGCGCCCACTTTGTCTAAAATTGCTTTGGCCGCAGCGTCTTTTTCTGCACCTTGCTGTGCGAATGAATGAGTGGTAATTAGTATTAAAAAGAGTAATATAAGTGATTTTTTCATGTATTAATATTTCACTGATTTAAGATTGATTTTACGGATTTGTAATTGCCGATAAAATACTATAAATTATTTAATGCTGTAAAGTATGACTCAGACAACGGCAACTGGTTTAACTATTATTTTGTTTTTGCAGTGCCTCGAGGTGCCGTTCAAGGCTATACTCATCGGCATATAATACTTCACGGGCCTTGCTGCCTTCAAAGGGGCCAACAATGCCGGCTGCTTCTAACTGGTCAATAATCCTGCCTGCCCTGTTATAGCCTAATTTCATTTTCCGCTGTATAAGTGATGTTGAACCCTGCTGGTGCAACACAATTAAACGGGCGGCTTCTTCAAACATAGGGTCACGGTTATCCGGGTCAAATTCTTTTGATCCGTTGCTTTCGCCCTCGCCAATATATTCGGGCAGCAGCATGGCCGATGGATAACCGCGCTGATTGCCAATAAAGTCGGATATTCTTTCCACCTCGTGGGTATCCACAAATGCACATTGCAGGCGTATCAGGTCGCTGCCGGTTGATAACAGCATATCCCCGCGGCCTATCAGTTGGTCGGCCCCGCCGGTATCCAATATAGTACGCGAATCTATCTTTGATAATACCCGGAATGCCAGCCGCGAAGGGAAGTTTGCTTTTATAGTCCCTGTAATAATATTAACCGATGGCCGTTGCGTGGCAATTACAAGGTGGATACCCACCGCGCGCGCCAGTTGGGCTATGCGGGCAATAGGCATTTCCACTTCTTTGCCTGCGGTCATCATCAGGTCGGCAAACTCATCAATTACCAGCACTATAAAAGGCAGGTAGCGGTGGATTTCGGGATTGGGTATTTTACGGTGAGCAAATTTCTGGTTGTACTCTTTAACGTTGCGTACCCCGGCATCTTTTAACAAGTCATACCGCTGATCCATTTCAATACACAAAGAATTTAACGTATTGACCACCTTTTTGGTATCGGTAATAATAGCATCGGCCTCATCAGGGAGTTTTGCCAGGAAATGCCTTTCTATTTTGCGGAACAGGGTAAGCTCAACCTTTTTAGGATCCACCAACACAAATTTCAGTTCCGCCGGGTGCTTTTTATACAACAGGGAAACCAATATGGCGTTGATACCTACTGATTTACCTTGTCCGGTAGCCCCGGCAACCAGCAAATGCGGCATTTTGGCAAGGTCGGCTATAAATACTTCGTTACTTATGGTTTTGCCAAGGGCAATGGGCAAATCCATGTTGGTATTCTGGAATTTTTCGGAAGCCAGCATCGAACGCATCGAAACCATTTCGGGGTTTTGGTTTGGCACCTCAATGCCAATGGTGCCTTTGCCGGGCATAGGCGCTATAATCCGGATTCCTAATGCAGCTAAACTCAATGCTATATCGTCCTCGAGGTTCTTGATCTTCGAAATCCTGACGCCAGGCGCGGGGATAATTTCATACAAAGTTACTGTAGGGCCAATAGTCGCCTTTATTTTATCAATTTCAATGTTATAATGGTTCAGCGTTTCAACTATCTTGTTTTTATTGGCGCCAAGTTCATCAGAATTAACATTTATTTTGTTTGAACCGTAATTCTCCAGCAGGTCGAGTGTAGGGTATTTATAAGAGGCCAGATCAAGCGTATGGTCGTACATACCAAATTTATCAAGCAGGCCCCTTGCCTTTTCATCATCATCTTTTTCGATATTTAAAACAGGGGTCGGCCTTGTAACACCAACGGTCAGCGGGATCCCATCCCTATTGCTATCGGGATCAAGCTCATGCTCATCATCGGTTGGCGTTAACACAATGGGTTCATG
>DATCES010000107.1:0-2836 GCA_036509935.1 Mucilaginibacter sp. | reverse complement strand
CAAGCACGGCCCTTAAAACATGGGTAGCGCGTTTTGCCGGCACTTTAATAATTTTTTCGGCTGCACGGCCAATGCCGTCGCCAACTGTACCTCCACCTAAAAGTACCTGTACAGATGGCAATACTTTCGTCCCTGCCTTTAATGAACTGCCATGAAAACCAATATGCGCCAAACCATGCTGGCCGCATGAATTCATGCACCCGCTAATTTTTATTTTTATTTCACGGTTAAATATCATGTCCTCATATTCGTTATAGATCACATCTTCGAGTACGCGCGAAAGCGTCATGCTGTTTGATATGCCTAAGTTACAGGTATCCGTGCCTGGGCAGGTGGTAACATCGGCGGGGCTATCAAACCCCGGGGTTGATAAATCCAGTTCAGTTAAACCGTTATATAAAGCCGGCAGTGCTTCTTTTCGCACATATTTAAGCAATAAGCCCTGGTTTTGGGTGATGCGGATCTCATCAGCTACGTAAGGCTTTATGGCAGCAACCAATTTACGGGCTGTAGCCGATGGTATATCGCCAACCGGGACTTTTACATATACGCCGTAAAATCCTTTTTGCTTTTGCTCAAACACGTTGGTGATGAGCCATTGTTCATAGCGCAAAGGGTTATTTATGGTTACATCGGGTATTTCTTGTTGACCAGGAATAAAAGGTTCAGCAATTGTATCCCGGTTTATCGGGTAAGTTTTTACTTTAAGCGCCTTTCTTTCATTTTCGGCAAGCAGCAGGACTTCGGTTAAGCCTATTTTCTGTATCAAATATTTTAAACGGGCTTTGTTGCGGTTATTGCGCTCGCCATAACGGTCGAATACACGGATGATTGCTTCTATGTAAGGAATGAGCTTATCTTCCGGTAAAAAATCTTCCACAACATTTGCAAGCAAAGGCTGTGCGCCAAGGCCCCCGCCCACAAGCACTTTAAAACCCCGCTCATTAGCGCTGTTTAGTTTTGGGATTACGCCTATATCGTGGACATAGGAAAAAGCAGTATCAGCATCGCTGGAAGAGAAAGATATCTTAAACTTGCGCCCCATATCCTGGCAAATGGGGTTTCGCAAAAAATATTCAAATGTGGCTTGTGCGTAAGGGGATACATCAAATGGTTCGGCAGGGTCAATGCCGGCAGTAGGGGATGAGGTAACGTTCCTTACCGTATTTCCGCAGGCTTCGCGCAGGGTAATATCATCCTGCTCCAGGTCGGCCCATAACTGCGGGGTGCGGTCAAGGCTTACATAGTGTATTTGTATATCCTGGCGGGTAGTTAAATGCAAATTGTGGCTTGCGTATTCATCAGAAATATCGGCAATCCGCAATAGTTGTTTAAAAGTTATTTTACCAAAGGGCAGTTTGATGCGCACCATTTGAACGCCAGGCTGTCGTTGGCCGTAAATTCCCCTTGCTAAACGCAAACTCCTGAATTTTTCATCATGGATCTTTCCTTCGCGAAAAGCCCATATCTTTTTTTCAAGGTCGATAATATCTTTTTCAACAATAGCGTTTTCCAGTTCAGTCCTGAAGCTTTGCATAATATTGTTATTAGTTTGTTATAAAAAAACCTCTTCGGCTTAGCTAAAGAGGCTTATATTTAATATAAAATAAAGCCTTTAATTGTTGCCTTGCATGCAGCAATACATCTTCAGTTTATTATGGTTCGGATAAATTTTTATCATATTATATCACAAATATATACATACTATAGGGAATTAGTAGAATTTATTTAAAAATAGTGGTATTTGACGTTTAAATTACATGGAAGTTATGCTTTAAAGACTATGCAGGTTTAATTTTATTGAGCATCTTACTCGTTACAACCTTTTGTATCACTTGTTCACGGTAATTCCTGCTGATGGGGATCCGGTGGGTTTGAATAAATATCTCATTGCCCTCAATACCTTCTATTTTTCCTGTCGATACCATGTATGATTTATGTACGCGGATAAAGGATTTACTGTCCAAATTCTGCTCCAGGTTTTTAAGGTTCAACAGCGTAATGTATTTGCCTTTGGTTGTATAAATAGTCACATAGTTTTGCATTCCTTCAACAAATAAGATGTCCGTGAAATGGATCTTTTCGTATTTGTTCCCGCATTTTATAAAGAAGTAGTCTGCGACTGCTTCAGTTTTTTGAATGCCTGTTGACGATGAAATAGTAATGAGCCTATGATAATCCCTTGCTTTGTTTGCCGATTTAAAAAAACGATCGAAAGTGATGGGTTTTAACAAATAGTCGAGTACGTTTAACTGGAAACCTTCCAATGCATAACTTGGATAGGCTGTGGTGATGATTACCATGGGCGATTTGGGCATGATCTTTATAAAATCTATCCCGTTCATTTTAGGCATTTGTATATCCAAAAAGATCAGGTCCACCTGGTGATGGTCCATTAGTTTGATTAATTCGAGCGGGTTTTCACAAACACCTGCCAGTTGCAAGAAATCGACCTCCCTCACATAATTTGATAGTCCTTCACGCGCTAACGGCTCATCATCAATAATCACACAGCTAATCATATTTACGAATTTAGTTTTACGAGTTAGGATTTCATTAAGCTATTTGCATAGTTGGCTAGAGCACAAGTTCAGCTAACATTACCTTAAGCCTCACCTCAAAACGGTCATCATGATTTTGTATATTCAACTCATATTGCCCTGGATATATCAGGTCAAGTCTGCGTTGTACATTTTTTAAGCCTATACCGCCGTAGTTTACAACCTGCGTACTTTCGCCCGGCGATGTACTATTTGCAATGAACACGTCCAATTGCTGTTCGCTTATTCCTAATTTAATAATAATCCAATTTGATTTGCCGGTATGCCTAGAAATA
>DATCES010000106.1:0-5934 GCA_036509935.1 Mucilaginibacter sp. | reverse complement strand
TAACTTTGCAATGTTAAGTTAATGTTAATTTTTTAGCACAGGAATGTTAGGGAAAGGTAAAGCCTGCTTTGATTTTTGTAAAGTAAACCCGAAAGTTGAACCTAAGCCTTCGGTACTGCGCACATTGATCGTTTGCTCATGGGCCTCAATAATGTGCTTTACAATGGCAAGCCCCAACCCCGACCCGCCGATTTGCCTGGAGCGGCTGGAATCGGTCCTGAAAAAACGTTCAAAAAGGCGTGGGAGGTATTTTTCCTCAATTCCGATGCCATCATCAGTAACTTCAACCAGCACCTGGTCGTGCAGTTCAAACAGGCTTACGGCAGTGCTGCCTTCTTCTTTGCCGTATTTGAATGAGTTGTCAATTAGGTTAACCAGCACCTGCCTTATTTTCTCGCGGTCGGCATTTACCAATACCGGCTCATCATATTTTTGTTTGAATATTAATTTAATGTTATGCTGACGGGCTTTGGCCTCCATGGAATCAAAAACCTCTTTTATAAGGTCATTTATCTTAAACCTGGTGAGGTTTATAGGTATCTCGCCCGATTCAAGTTTCGATATTTCGTCGAGGTCCTGGATAAGGTAGCTCAGGCGGTCAACATTTTTAGCAGCTTTGGCCAAAAAATCCTGCGCCAGCTCCTTGTCCACAAAATCGTCATCCTGAACGGCCTCAATATAGCCCTGTATAGCAAAGAGCGGCGTTTTAAATTCGTGTGATATATTCGACAAAAAATCCCGGCGGAATTTTTCCTGTTTGCGGAGTTCATCAATTTCGCTTTTCTTTTCCCTGGCCCATTCTTTTACCTCCTGTTCAACATCGTTTATGGGATCGGCGCTGATGTGTTCACCCAGCGCATCGCGCAGGTCGCGGCCAAGTTTTAAATTATGGATGAGCTTGTAAATGAGTTTTATTTTTGAATAAACATATTTTTCTATCAGGTAATAAAAAACTATAAAACTGGTAATTATGGTAAACAAAAAGGTTATTGCCACATAGTACCAGCTGTGCTGAAAATAATAATTTACAGCGGAAAGCGTGACTGCTACCGCTGCCGCGTTTATTAAAACAAGTATCCGTAATTTCATAGTGGTAAATGTACGGGTTTAGAGATTAGCTGATAGTTAATTAAAGGTTAGTTTTAATAGAAAAGCGTATGATCGCTTTTTTTCTTTCGGTCCAAAGGACTCCTTCGGAGACTTTCGGACTTTACTGACTTTCGGACTAAGCTCTAATCAACCACTCAATCACTTACTTCCGCCCCAAAATTAACCGTTACCTCGTCGGCAAGGATCAAACTGCTGTCGCCCACGCCAAAATCAAGGCGGTTTAATTTAAAACTGCCATTAAAAGCCAACGCACTGCCTTTTTTGGTAAATGTAAATGGGATATCTATCAATTTTGTTTTGTCCTTAATAGTGAGGTTAAATTGCCCTGTGTAGTTATTGCCGCTTTTATGTTTAAACGATACGGACTTCAGGGTAACCGTTGGATAGTGCGGCACATCGAAAAAATCCTCGCCTTTTAAATGATCGTCCCGGCTTGAATTATCTGTACTAATAGTATTGGCATCAACAGAGGCTTCGATTTTGCTTGATGCCAAATCGGCGGGATTAAACTGCACATCGGCCTGTAACCCGCCTATTGCGCCATCAACGCCAATGCCCATGTTCTTTGTTTTGAAGGTAATGGCCGACCGGGTTACTGCGCGTTTTATAGGGGTAAAGCCTGCCAGGGTTATCATAATTACAAGCAATGGAAGAATAATTTTTTTCATCGTACTAAATAACGCCGTTTTTTTAAAATAATGGTTTATGTGATGCTAATTTTACATAAGACTTGGAAAAGGCGGAATTGTTAATTTGAAATGTAAAGACTTACGAAGTTTTTAAAACTTCGTAAGTCTGACAATGCTCTTCTAAAACTCCACATGTGCCCTTACCCCAAACACATTAACCGGGCCGCGGTCCCTGTTATAAGCAGGGTTTATTATAAACTGGTAGTCGGGCGAGATGAAAAACTTCTTTTTGTAGGCGTTTATTTTATAATATATCTCAGCAATCATTTCAGTTCCGTAATTTAATTTGCCATCGCCAATTATAAAGCCATAACCGCCATCGGCAAGGTATTGCCGGTGAGGTGCAGATGAGCCGTCCGCAATAAAAGCTACGGCAACTTCATCATCCGGACGGCTCCAATTACTGCCTTTTAACTCAGCGCCAAAGGTAAATGTGCGGTCAATTTCGGTGAAAAACCAGGTTTCGGTATGGCCATCATTATAGCTGGCTTTAGCAAATACGCCAAAATCTTTTGTCAGGTACTGGTCCATATTAATGCCGAAACCATACTTATGGCGCCCGTAAGCTTGTGTTGAATCAATATTGGGGGCTTTAGGGTTTTGTGCTACAGCCACATCGTAGTTACCGAATTTGCCATTGTTTAAAAATCCTAATAGCCGCAGGGTCCCTTTTTGCCCGTTTATTTCATACCGTTTTTCATATTCAACCGTTTGCGTATTGGCTTTACCTATTTTAGCATCCCACACAGACTGGTTTGCTTGCGTTGTAACCATTGTTAAAGCAAAACGCAGGGACCATGTAGGTTGCCCTAATTCGGCAGTAAGGCCCAATACATATCCGCGTGTATTTGCAGGGTAATCCCAGGCGCCGTTGTCCATTAGCGCCCAGTTCATAAACTGACTGCGTGGGTCATGGCTGAAATTGTTGTTATCAAAAAAATCGGCCATCCCGAATTTCCCGATCACAAACGAGAAATAACGTTTACTTCTTATACCACCCAATATATCGGCCCCGCCTTCAATTGTATCTTTCTGGTTCCCCCATTCAAAATTTTGTTTAAAATACATGCGGGCTATGTAGATTTTGTTTTGCACGCCGCCTACCCTAAAGGTTTCGCCATTTGGAAAACCGGCTACACCCAGTGTTGAACTCAAGCCCGCCCCACCCGATAATTCAGGGTCAAAATGAACTTCAGCGCCTTTCCAAAGCCGGGCAGCCCCAAAAAATGTTGTGGTAATGGAGCTTTGTGTTTCTGTAGTTGGCAACAAACTATTTTGACCGGTATATGCAGCGTGGAATGCAGGTTTATACTGCGTAATAACGGTTTGCTGGAAATGAAAACTTGTTCGTTCCTGTTTAACCGTATCCTGAGCAAATACAGCTTGAATAATAACTAACAATAATATTAGGAGCAGTACTTGTTTTTTCATGCAAAATTTGGCGCAAAGTTAACCTTAGCGTTTAAAGGTTATATTAATTAAGGTAACTATATACGTGTTGGGGGTAAAATGGTATTTTTAAACCAGTCAGTGGGCTATATATCCTGCCCGCGAGAATTGGATGCAGAGCCCCGTCAATTTTCTTTTAACGTCAACTGCTTGATAACTCCGGTTTCAAACAGCACTTGTTCATTCTTCGTTTTAGGATTGATAATGCCGGAAGTATAGAAGATTTTTTTATCGAAGTTAAAGATGATGGTCACAAAACTTGAATTGCCTGCCACTTTAAAATATATCATATAGATTTTGTCGCCTATTTTCCTTGCCTGGTAGGGTGCGCTTCCTGTATTTCCGGTCGCCCAATGCCATTGAAATTGCCCGTTAGAAAGTTCAACATGTACGCCACCTATAGTTTCGTAAACGTAGTCTATCGAAGTGCCATCCAATAAAGGTCCAACTTTTGTACCCTGTGCGATAGATGAGAATGATAGGAGAGATAATATGCAAATAAAGAAAAGGATACGGCTCATGATCTGTGATTTAATTTGTTTAATGGATGTGTTAACTAAAACCAATTCAGGCATCGCCGGAACAGGCATCAGTAAAAATATATAAATTATTTGATATCCAGGATTTTGAATTTCAAAATGTTCTGAATATTTAATTAAATATAATTTCACCGTCAAAATGTTAAATTTAAACAAACCTAATAACTATTTTAGATATGCCTAAATTTATTTTTAAATGTATCGAAAAAAACACCCAGCAAAAAATTCAGGTAATTTTAATTAATGTTCGATTTGCTCCACCTCAGCTACCGGGCTGAAAAGGTAGATGCGTTTGGAATTAACTTCGATGCATTTATAGCGTTTACGCAGTTTTTCTTCTTTGCGGAATACACGCCCGTCCTTTAGCTTAAACAGTGCCTTAGCGGGCAGTTTCTCAACTGTATGAACGGATTCTTTTGGCGCATCATATTTTCGCAATGAACGGTAAAGGCTAAGATCGGAACAACTTGATGCAGCCGGGTTATTAAGGTAGCTGATTATGGCTTGTTTAACGTCGGGCGGGAAAATATCTTTTTCGAAAAATGGCTGCATCATTTTTTTAAAGTTGTTTTTCCATTCGGCGCCATGTGGTTTGGCCTTGTGTTTATGTTCGTTAAAGGTATGCAGGTGCGCAAATTCGTGTACAGCCGTTACCAGGAAAGCGTATTGGTTAAGGTCGTAGTTAACTGATATACGGTGCCCTTTGCCGGAGTGCGGGGGCCTGTAATCGCCAAATTTACTGTTGCGGTTGCGTGAAATTTTAAATTCACATTTAAAGTAGTCTATCCAGCGGCCGATGAGCGGGGCGGCATCAGGTGGAAGATATGTTGCAAGAATTTTAACTTTATCCAATTTAGTACCTCAGGTCAAAGATAAGGTTTTAGGATGAAAGGCAATTATGCAACATAACACTCCGCGATAATTTTTATATTTGTTAATAAGGCTTTACATTGCACTAAAATTTAAAAGGGTGAAGAAAATATTTTTAATAATACTGGTAATTTTACCGGCATTTGTGTTTGCACAAGTTGGTAAATACACAATACTGGGTACGCTTGGTGCCTATAATGCCCCGGCCAAAGTTTACCTGCGGTACATGTATAACGGCAAAGTTAATACCGACTCCGTAACCCTTAAAAATGGAAAATTTAAATTCAGCGGTTCTGTAGGCGATAGCCCTGTTAATGGATTATTGATGTTAAATGCAAAAGGCACAGGGCCCAATTATGATGATTATAAGTCGATATACCTTGAAAAAGGGACCATTACCATAAGCGGCGCAGATTTGATTGGCAATGCACAAGTTGCAGGCACAAAAACTAACGAGGATAATGAGCGCTATAACCTGGCTTTAAAACCGGTAAACGATGCATACGATGCCTTAGAGGCCAGGAAAAAAGCGGCAACACCCGATCAGCAAAAATCGGATGCTTTTGATAAAGAAAATAACCAGGCTGAAAAAGCTATAGAAGCACAGGAAGCTGACGCGAATAAAAAATTCATACACGATAACCCCGGTTCATATATCAGCATAGTTGCTTTGGAAGGATATGCCTATAACGCTGATTATGTTGATATAGCCCCTTTGTTCAACGGGTTAACCGATGAAATAAAGCAAACTGATGCCGGGAAAAAATTTGCTGAAAGGTTGCCAAAAATAAAGGCTGTTGCTTTAGGCGCAACTGCTCCTGAATTTGCCGAAGCAGATACCAATGGTAAAATTATCAACCTCTCATCATTCAGGGGTAAATATGTTTTGATTGATTTTTGGGCCTCGTGGTGCGGCCCCTGCCGCGGCGAAAACCCGAACGTGGTAAAGGCATTTAACCAGTATAAAGGACAAAAATTTACTATTATTGGTGTTTCATTGGATCAGCCAACAGGTAAAAAAGTCTGGTTAGCCGCAATACACAAAGATGGCCTGACCTGGACCCAAGTCTCCGACCTTAAATATTGGGACAGCAAAACAGCAGGCTTGTACGCCGTACGCGGCATCCCGCAAAACTTTTTGCTTGATCCGGATGGAAAAATAATCGCAAAAAACTTAAGGGGCAATGATCTTGAAGATAAGTTAGCAGAATTGTTTGGGAAGATAGGGAGTTGAGGCAATGGTGCCAGGAAATTCGGAAAAACCCGAAAAGTTAAAA
>DATCES010000105.1:0-4964 GCA_036509935.1 Mucilaginibacter sp. | reverse complement strand
ACGAAAAAACAGCCAGTAGCCATTGCCGCCATTAAAGAACTGGAGAACAGTTCCTACGCTAAAAATACTTTACAAATCTTATCCAAAATACCAAACTACCGGATCACGGTATGACTTCGTTAAACTACGTTCATTAACGTTGAGTTATTATCGTATTGTTTTGCTTCATCAAATTATTTATGATGAATGCAACATTTGTAACCACACTTTCTACTCAGGAGCTCCAGGAGCTGATTGAGTTATCTGTTAAAAAAGCCGTACAAGTAAGTCCTAAGATGTCCAATGAAGATGACACCTTGTTGGACACAAAAGAAGCGGCCAGCCTCATCAAATACGAGGTCACTTCCATTTATGGATTAGTTAAACGCAAAAAAATTCCTTTCTGTAAGATCGAGGGAAAACTTTTGTTTTCACGAAAAAAATTAATCGAATGGATTGAGGGGGGCAATCACGCCCCCGCTTTAAATCGCCCATCCCTACCCCTTAAAGACCCTGTTGCCAAATACCGATAATCCCGATACTTAGTATCGGAAACAACGACAGGCTTTAGCCTGGAGTGGAAACAAGGTAACAAGGGCAAAGGCATAAATCCCCGATATGAAGTATCGGGATACCACGACGGGCGTTAGCCCGGATGTGGGAGCCAGCTATGTTTTGGTGTTACCAAAACTTGCTGGCCCCATTCATGCTATCGCATTCATGGGGAGATTTTTAAGACAGGAAAGGATTTAAAGATGCTTGAAAAGCCAAAAATAAACAAAGGCGGCAGGCCGCCAAAAGAAGTAAAGCGATTACGAACACTTTCCGTTAAGTGTTCTTTTTTTGAGGGGATGCAGATAGAGAACAAGGCCAAACAGGTTGGTTTAAGCGTATCGGAATACTTGCGGGAAATGGGCTTGAAAGGAACGGTAAAATTCAGGTTGAAAACCCTGAATCGAGAAGTATTGCAGTTAACGGGAACACTAAACCACATAGCCGCCAATCTTAACCAAATCGCTAAAAAGCGTAACAGCTTTGATGAATTAAGTGTGCTTGAACGTGCAAGGCTCAACCAGCAGAGCACAAGCCTGCAACAAGTAGTTACGGATATTAAGAGCTATTTACAATGATCGGTAAGATTAGTACAGGCAAAAGTTTCCGGGGATGTTTGAACTACTTACACGAAGGCAGATTACAACAGAGTAAAGCTTTGCAGGAAATAGAACAGGAGAAAAAGCAGGCGCAGGTTATTTGCTATAATCAATGCTTCGGTAATAAAAAGGAATTGATACAGCAGTTTAATGAGGTTCGGTATTTAAACCCAAAGCTATCAAAACCGGTATTACACGCCTCTTTAAGCTTTGCCCATTCAGACCAGTTAAGCAACCAGGATAAAATTGACATCGGGAAACAGATGGCTAAAGATTTTGGATTTGAAAATAACCAGTATGTGGTTATAGAGCATGCCGACCGGCAGCACCAGCATTTGCATATTGTGGCTAATAGGGTTGGTTATGATGCCAAAACGGTTTCCGATAGCAATAACTATAAACGGATGGCAAACTTTTGCCGAAGCATGGAAAGGAAACATCAATTGGAACAAGTGCTTAGCCCACGTAAGTTTCTTTCTAAAGAAGAAAGGATGTTGCCACGTCAGGACATTCGTAAAGAAGCATTAAAAGAGGCTATTGCTAAATTCTTAAAGCAATCCACAACCATGAAAGAATTTCAGAATAAGATTACTGCAAAAGGCTATGAAATAGAATTAGGCAGAGGTATAGCTTTTACAGATGCACAGGCGGTACGCTTTAAGGGTAGTCAGGTCGGTTATCCATTATTAAAAATTGAAAAGCAGTTGGAACAAAACAGACAGATGCAGCAGGAGCAACAAATTATGGTGCAAAGACAAGCCGAAATTATGCTTCAACAGCAAAAACGGCAGGAAGAACAATTAAAACAACAACAAAAACAACAAGGAATTACACAATCTGGAGGATTTAGTTTATGATAAACGAAACAAATTTTAATTCGGTGATGGAGGATTTCACCAAGGAATTACAAGCAGTAAAAGAGGTGGTAAAAATATTACCTGCAATGGTTGATGAACTCACTAAAAAAGTAGATGGCTTTAACAGCAAGGTAGATAATATAGAGGTAACAGCACCCGCGCCGGAATTATTACCCGTACACAAAATTATAGCGGATGGATTTACTACTATAAAAAATTCGGTACAAAGGCAGCTTAATGACCTTTTCACTAAAAACCGCATACTGGTATTGCCGGAGGACGACGGTAAAAGTTTTTTAAAGATTATGGGCAAACGGTTTATGATTTTAACAGCCCTGGCCTTAACGGTTGGCTTTATCTGCTGGTTTGGCTTCCGCTATTGGTATATGAATAGCGAGAACACCCGTTTTCGTAAATCGTGGTATTGGAATTATATTAAACTGGATAAAAAAGGCAAACAGGATATGGTTAATGACCTTGATAGTTTTAAGGTGGCCGATATTAACAGCTATAGGACGGATAGCATAGAAAGGTATCAAAAAGGACAGGCAACGGAATTGCGCATTAAACAACTTGAAAGGGAAGCGGATAGTTTGAAAGCACTAAAAATTCAGTCTAATTGATAAAAGCCACCCATTCGGGAAAAGCAGGTTCACAACAGAAACAAACGATCAAAAGCCAAGACAAAACTTTAGCTTTTCAGACAATTTATGATGCTGGCCTCGAAACTAAAGAAAGGTTAATTGAGCTGATAACCATATCCCTGTTTTGCCTGGAGATGGGCACTTTACTCTGATTGGTCAACAACAACGCACCTCCGTCTTCTTTTAAAAAGCTTTTTACAAAATGCTGGTTTACCAAATGGCTTTGATGTGTGCGGATGAAATTATAGGGTTTTAGCAGTTCGGCAAAGTCTTTCAATGTTTTACAAACCAAAACCTGTTCGCCACTTTGCAGGTGAAATGTGGTGTAATTGTTTGATGCTTCGCAACGGATAATTTCATCTACACGCACATACATGATTTCCTGCAGCGTTGGCAATGCTATTTTGGGAACAGCATTACTGCCGGAGCGAATATATTCGAGAAGGTTATCGATATTATGGTCTTTTTGCTTCGCGCTGATCTTGTGCCTGGCTTTTTCAACGGCTAATTTTAACTCGCTGATGTTGATCGGTTTGAGCAGGTAATCCAGGGCCGAAAACTTGATGGCCTGTATGCCGTACTGATCAAAAGCAGTTATAAAAATGATCTCGAAATTGATATGGTTAAATGTTTTCAACAGATCAAAACCCGATTTTCCGGGCATCTGGATATCTAAGAATAACAGGTCGGGCTTTTGGGCTTTAATTGCTTCGATCCCGTTATCGGCATTACCGGCAATGGCAACAACATCAATGCCGGTGCAATACCGGCCCAGCATAGCCCGCAGGTTTTCTATGTTGTTGGGCTCATCGTCAATAATTATGCTGCGGATATTCATCGGGTCATTTACAAAAGCAAATTTACAAGTGTCATGGTTATGCGCGTGCCGTTTTGCCCTGTATTAATATTAAAAGTTACGGGCTGCGCCTTGTTTACCTGGTTTAAAAGTGCAATTCTTTCTTCGCTTAATTTTAAACCGAACGATGTTTTATTTTGGTGTTTCGTGTCCACGTCGAAACCTTTGCCGTTATCGGTTACGGATAATATGATGCTGTTTGCTTGTTTATTGATACTAATACCTACCAAACCTTTATCGTGCAAAATAGCCACGCCGTGTTTTATGGCATTCTCTACAAAGGGCTGTAGCAACATGGCGGGTATTTCGGTATTGGCAATATTAATGGCCTCGTCAACGGCTATCTCGTACTTGAAACCAAAACGGAGTTGCTCCATTTGCAGGTAATCTTCCAGTATTTTAAGTTCGTCTTCCATGCTGATGAGTTCCTGGTCGCTGGTGTTGAGCACTTTGCGGGTCAGGTCGGCAAACAATGCAAGGTAGTGGTTTGCCGCAGGTATATCATTCTTGTTCATCAGATTTTGGATAGACGTTAGCGCATTGAACATAAAATGCGGGTTAAGCTGCGAACGGATGGAACGAAGTTTTAAATTGAGGATCTCCTGCGCTTGCAACGAGCGCGTTAACCTTCGTTTTTGGGCCCGGCTATAAAACCAGTTATACAGCGTGATCGCTGCCAAAACCACGAATGCTAAAATATAGTTGCTGTAGACCTTTAACCAAAACGGATAATGGCCGGTTTCTATATTATGATGATAGAGCAAGATATAAACGACGCCATATACCATACTGATGGCCAGGTAAAGGCCTAATAGTTTTGCCGTTGATAAATTGGCCGCCCACATAAAATGGGCAGGTACCCATGGTTGACGCAACCGCATCTGTCGGGTCTGTAAAAATGAGATAAGCAGGATAAAAAAGGTGACAGCTATTAAATAAATAGCCGCTAATCCTGGTATTGATAGTATTATTGTTTCGCGTGTTTCGTAGTCGAGGTTGAGCATCACTGTGAGGATGCTGCTGCAATACACCAAAAAACTTCCCGTTAATACCATGCTTCTCCGTTTTTCATTCCCTTTGGTGGACTGTGCTTTCAATAAAGCCTTTTGGTGTTCTGCCAGGCTCCATCTTTTGCGTATCATGGAAAAGACAGCACTTAATAGTGCGATATCCAGCACAAAAAAACCTATCCAATATCCCTCATGTGCTTTTACCCACGCCGTTGGGTTGAAGTATAAAAAGATCATAAAAATGCCGTTCAGGAACAGGCAGAGAAAAACAAAAAGGACAAACTTCTTCATTGTGATTATTTTATGAAATTAGTAAATAATGCCACGAAAGTGTTAGAAATAAAACTGCGCAGCAATGCGGAATGAGCAGTTGGCAGGTATGGGTTAGAATTTGGTAGGTCTCACCCTAAAATCTCCTTCGCCAACGGACAAACAGAATATAACTTATAGTGGTAAAATCGGAATTT
>DATCES010000104.1:0-3390 GCA_036509935.1 Mucilaginibacter sp. | reverse complement strand
TTCTTTTTTTGTCGCGATTAATTCGTACAGCAAGGTAAACACCGGGGCGGACACCTGCATGAATTCAGGCCGCTGGACCGAATACTGCAAGGGCACTTACGACCAAAGGCATGATACCCTGCACTTAAAAGGCCAGTTTTGCAATGCCGACATGACCATTAAAGATGATAAAGGGTGTTTTCGGTCGGGCGATTATGAGGAGTTTTTCAAGGTTAGCAAAAAATCGGGGCCCCTTGTTCAATTTGCAAGCACAACAAATGTTATCCCCATAAACGCGCATTTAATAAAAAGAACATCCTGCCATCCAAAACCATTGTGATATGAAAACACAAATATTTTTAAGAAAACTGCTGCTAAGTATCGCCTTATTTTATGCACCATTGCAAATTATGGCATGGGGCACACAAGGGCACCGTATTTGCGGCCAAATTACCAGCAGTTATTTAACGCCAAAGGCACGTAAAACAATTGAAGCAATTTTAGGTAACGAACCGATTGCACTTGCCGGCAACTGGGCCGATTTTATAAAATCAGACCCGGCTTATAATTATTTGTCGCCCTGGCATTATATCGATTTTGATAAAGCCTACAGCTATCCCGAAATGGTTGAATATTTAAACCATGATACCAGGGTAGATGCTTATACCAAACTGCAGTTCCTGATACGTGAGTTAAAAATGAAAGATTTGAGCAGGGAAAACGAACTGCTTTACCTGCGCATGCTCATCCACCTGGTTGAAGACGTGCACCAGCCTATGCATACCGCCCATGCCAGTGATAAAGGAGGTAATAACTTTAACGTGAACTGGTTTAACACCCCAACCAACCTTCATGCTGTTTGGGATTCGCAGCTTATTGATTTTCAGCAATTAAGTTATACCGAATACGCCGCTGCTATAAACCATAGCACCCTGGCACAGCGGGCCGGGTGGCAAAAGGCCCCAATAAGCCAATGGATTTTTGAATCGGAACAGATTGCCGAAAAACTATATACAGATACAAAACCCGGCGACACGCTGAATTACAAATACAATTTTAGCCATATAGATATTGTGAACCGTCAACTGTTAAAAGCAGGCATCAGGCTGGCAGGGGTGCTGAACCAATTGTTTGGTTAGGGAATTGTTGGAATGTTGTAAGGTTGAAATGTTGTAAAGTTAATACAAGCGCTTCGATAGTAACATTCCAACCTTGCAACATTTCAACCTTACAACATTACAACAACTCAAAATGAAAATACTAATGGTATGTCTCGGCAATATTTGCCGCTCGCCGCTGGCGGAAGGGATTATGCAGCACCTGGCTAAACAAAGCGGCCTTAACTGGCATGTTGATTCTGCCGGTACAGGTAATTGGCACATAGGCGAGGGCCCCGACCGGCGTTCGGTCCGCACAGCGCGTAACCATGGTATTGATATCAGCGGGCAGGTTTGCAGGCTGTTTAAGGTCAGTGATTTTGATGAGTTTGATATGATCTTCGTGATGGATAAAAGCAATTTAAGCGATATACTTGCTATGGCACGAAATGACGATGATGTTAAAAAGATAAAATTATTGCTTGGCGATAAAATAGTGCCTGATCCTTATTATAACGACGGACAATTTGAGCCGGTGTTTAAAATGATTGAGGAAGGGTGCCGGGAGATAATCAAAAGCTTCACCTAAGCCTGATTTCTTCAAATGAACAGATTTACGAAGTTTTTAAAACTTCGTAAATCTACCGCCCTATCCTGAAGAATGGCAGATCAGCGCCATGCCAAAAAACATTTCCATCCCTGCATAAACCGGCCTTCAGCAATACATTTTGTGATGCTATGTTTTCGGGATGGGTACAGGCGCATATTGCTGTTAAGCCTTTATCTTCAAAGCCATAAAAAATTAATGTTAACTTTGGCGCTTATGGCATCCATCAAACCATCTGTACCAAAAGGCACCCGCGATTTTTCACCTACCGAAATGGTAAGGCGTAATTTTATTTTTGATACTATTAAAAGCGTTTTTCGCAAATACGGTTATCAGCAGATAGAAACGCCTACGATGGAGCTAAATACTACTTTAATGGGGAAGTATGGAGATGAGGGTGATAAATTGATTTTTAATATTTTAAATTCAGGCGAACTCAAAGATATTTATCAATCTACAAACCCTCAAAATATAATTTATGATAAAAATGCAACTGAATTTGATAAAAATATAGATAGAATTATTGATGCGAAAAGAAGAGAGTTTTTACTTAAAAACTCAGAAAAAGCCCTTCGCTACGACCTCACCGTTCCTTTTGCCCGCTACGTTGTACAGCACCAAAACGAGATTACCTTCCCGTTCAAGCGTTTCCAGGTGCAGCCGGTTTGGCGTGCAGACAGGCCCCAGAAAGGCCGTTACCGCGAGTTTTACCAATGCGATGCCGATGTTGTTGGCTCAGATTCTTTATTGAACGAGGCTGAATTTGTAATGATATATGATGAAGCTTTGAGCAAGCTCGGATTAAAAGATTTCACTATAAAAATAAACAATAGAAAAATACTGTCTGGCATTGCTGAGATTATAGATAAAGCTGATAACATTATTGATCTTACAGTCGCCATAGACAAACTCGACAAAATAGGGTTAGACGGCGTTATTAAAGAATTACTGGAAAGGGGCTTTTCGGAAACTGATATTGAAAAAATAAAGCCTGTTATATTGCTCGAGGGTTCAAATGAAACAAAGCTTGAAAGCTTAAGAAATGCCCTTGCCGGTTCAACTATTGGCCTGAAAGGCTGCGAAGAGATAGAAACAGTATTAAACTACATCGCAAACTGCCCCCTGCAAACCGCAAAATTAGAATTAGATATAACCCTTGCGCGCGGATTAAACTATTACACCGGCGCTATATTCGAAGTTAAAACAAACGAAGTTGCCATGGGCAGCATCGGCGGCGGCGGCAGGTACGATGACCTTACCGGGTTTTTTGGCGCCAAAGAGAAATTGACAGGGGTGGGCATATCATTTGGCGCCGACCGTATTTATGATGTAATGGAAGAGTTAAACCTTTTCCCTGCGTCATCAACTCAATCAACCAGATTGCTTATATGCTGTTTTGATACGGAAGGGGAAAAATTCGCATTGCCAATTTTACAGGAATTGCGCCGGCAGGATATAAACGCCGAACTTTACCCCGCCGGCGCTAAACTAAAAAAGCAACTGGAATACGCCAATAATAAAAACATCCCCTTTACCATGATCATCGGCAGTGAGGAAATTGAAAGCGGATTGCTCACTATAAAAAATATGGAAACCGGCGTGCAGGAAAAACGGACGGTTGAGGATATTTTACAAAATCTTATTTAAAGCTTACAAAATTTCCCGAACACCCCCAAAGGCAATTTAGGCCCGGAAGCAGCCTGTAGG
>DATCES010000103.1:0-2946 GCA_036509935.1 Mucilaginibacter sp. | reverse complement strand
CCCCTTTTCGCTCATTTTTCACTGAGAATGATTGTTGTTCCCAAATAATCATTAAAAAACTTCCTGAAATTGATTTATTACCCGTAAAATAAAAAGGCCGCATCATTTGATTTATGATACGGCCTCTACTTTTCTTCGATGGAACTGTAATAATCCGGTTCGGACGAATGGTTTTGATTTGGGCCAATATGCCTTTCCGGAACATAATAGCCATCCTCTGATGGGTTAGCCACCTCAACCATTTTCAGCAGGCTCCTGATGAATGAAAGGTTGAAATTACTCCTGTTCAGCTTTATCAGGTATTCATTTTCTGTGATCTCCAAAATTGAGTTAGTCATAGTTTTACCTCCATTAGATGTTTATTGCAATGATAAACAACGTATCTTATATGAAAGTTTTATCTGTTTTATGCTTTCGTTAACAAATTGTTATCAAATGGCTGATTTTAGGTTGTTATTCAAACCACGACAACACTGTTTCTTTTGCCGGCATAATAATTTCCAGCTTTAATTTTTTACGCATCCCCCCCAAATCATTAAATACTTTGTTTGGGTTGGCGGCTTTAAGCTGTTCAACTGTATTAAAGCCCATTTTATTTAGTACCGGCACCCAATCGGCTGGTACGCCAATATTTGCAAAATCATCGGCCGTGGCCAACCTGGCTTTTTTTTCCGCGCGCATTTGCGGGAAAAATAATACTTCCTGTATTGCGCTTTGATTGGTCAGCAGCATCACAAGCCTGTCGATCCCAATCCCAAGGCCCGAGGTTGGCGGCATGCCATATTCAAGGGCGCGTAAAAAGTCATCATCCATTGCCATGGCCTCAACATCCCCGCGGCCTGCCAGTATTAACTGTTCCTCCAAACGTTCGCGCTGATCAATAGGGTCGTTTAACTCCGAGTAGGCGTTGGCAATTTCCTTGCCATTTACAAACAGTTCAAAGCGTTCAACCAAACCTTCTTTGGAACGGTGTTTCTTTGCCAGCGGGGTCATTTCAATAGGGTAGTCGGTAATATAGGTTGGCTGTATCAGGTTAGCTTCAACTTTGGCGCCGAATATCTCATCAATCAGCCTGCCTTTGCCCATAGTGCCGTCTGTTTCAATGCCCAGGTTTTTACAGGTTTGGCGTAAACCATCTTCATCCATGGTTGAAACATCAATACCTGTATATTTCAGTATGGAATCATACATCGACATTTTTTCATAAGGGCCGGCAAAATTAATCTCGTTGGCGCCAACCTGTACAACAGGTATGCCATGAACTATCCTTGCCACGGTTTCCAGGCATTCCTCAACCATCGCCATCATCCATATATAATCCTTATACGCAACGTATATTTCCAGGCCGGTAAACTCCGGGTTATGGCTGCGGTCCATCCCTTCGTTGCGGAACATTTTGCCAAATTCATAAACCCCGTCAAAACCGGCTACAATCAGGCGCTTTAAATACAACTCGTTGGCTATGCGCAAAAACAGCGGCATATCCAGCGCGTTATGATGCGTTACAAACGGACGCGCTGCCGCGCCGCCATGCACAGGCTGTAATATGGGGGTTTCAACTTCCATCCAGCCCTGTTTGTTAAAGTATTCGCGCATACTGCTGATCACTTTTGAACGGCTGATGAAAATTTGCTTATATGCAGGGTTAACCGTCAAATCAACATAGCGCTGGCGGTAGCGCAGTTCAGGGTCGGTAAATGCATCATGGATATTTCCTTCTTCGTCGCGTTTAACAACGGGCAGCGGTTTTAATGATTTTGAAAGAAGTACCAATTCCTGAACGTGTACAGAGATCTCGCCGGTTTGCGTTAAAAAAACAAAACCTTTAATGCCTATGTAGTCGCCAATGTCCAGCAGTTTTTTAAAAACGGTATTGTACAAAGTTTTATCCTCACCGGGACAAATATCATCGCGTTTCAGGTAAATCTGTATCCGGCCGGTTGAATCCTGCAGCTCCGCAAACGATGCGCTGCCCATAATACGGCGGCCCATGATGCGGCCCGCCAGGGTTACATTATTATAAGTACCGGGGAAGCGGTTAAAATTATCGGCAATATCCTGTGCGAAGGCGGTAACCTTATATTCCTCAGCGGGATATGGGTTTATACCTAAAGCGCGCAGTTGCTGTAATGATTCGCGGCGTAAAATTTCCTGTTCAGATAATACAATACTCATAGTTGTGTTAAAGCTGCAAAAGTAAGATTTTTTTTGTGGAGGAGGGGTAGGGGATGTGACATTTGATTGCACGGATTGGAACTTAGTCAGCGCCTGTTTTTTGCATCCGGAAATACCAGGGATTGCGTAGGGCCGGATAAAATATCATTTTTTGTAAGTAAATCAATACAAAAGTTCCGGGTTTAGGCTGGGGTTTTGAATTTTATCCATGACAGATAAATATTTAAAGGGTTAATAATTCAGGTTAGGGTGCGTTACTCCATTGAGAGCGGCGCAGAGCAAGAAGATTAGACATAGTTATTTGTTAAAGTTTTGGTAATTAAATAATTAAAAAAATATAGATTTGGGAAAAATAGTCATTATAACGACACAATGAAAAAACCTATCTTTATCGGTCTTGCTTTTGCGTTATGCTCATGTAACATCAACGAACAAGGCACTAATGGCACGCAATTAGATACAAGACCCAAAAGCCAGTTACTATTTAATCACATTGTAGATTCATTGAGCGAAGATTCTTACAGTACCAATGCTGCTAAAACAGATGTACGAGTGCAATGGTTCAATAAATATGCCTTAGATAGCTTAAGAAATATTAAAAACTGGCAAGTTATAGTCAATGAGGTTTCCGAAAATACTAACGATGCAAGTTCCGTTGCAAAACAATTATTAGATTTAAGCAAACCATTTTACAACCTTAAAATGTATTCGGTTATAAAAATGTATGACAAAATAAATCCATCTTTAGATAGTTTAAATTTGCCGCAAGGG
>DATCES010000102.1:0-2142 GCA_036509935.1 Mucilaginibacter sp. | reverse complement strand
AGGTTAAAAGGGTATATTAAAAAAGGGTCAATGGCCAGGGACCAGGATAAAAAGAAAGTTGATCAGTCGGTGTTTTGATATGACTTGTCGGTTAATTGCTGCACCTGGTGCACGGGCCCTATCCCAAAACGTAGCGGTATCAGGCACTGTAAATGCGTTGCCTACGGTCAGCGTTGTGCCCAACTAAACAGTGATGGCATAAATGATACCTGGGACGTTAAAAACCTCAATGCGTACCCTGAATGTACGGTTATTATATACAAAAGATGGGGAGAAAATGTATATTCGTCAATTGGTTATGGGGTTCCGTGGGATGGAACCTATCATGGCGCCGCATTGCCGGTCGGTGTCTATTATTATATTATTAATCGTAGAAACGGCCTTAAAGTTATGTCGGGCTATGTAACTATTATCAGGTAGACAGATATATTTTAGATATATAATGAAAAGACTTTTACATTTAGTTGTGGTTTTTGCTGCCGGTATGCCCCTGGCATTGGCGCAGCAAAAGCCACAGTACACGCAGTATGTGTTTAACAATCTCCTGTTAAACCCCGCAGTAACCGGTATTGAAAATTATACCGATGTTAAAGCAGGGTACCGCAGCCAATGGACTGGTCTACAGGGGGCTCCGGTAACAAGCTATTTAACAGTAGATGCCCCGATAGGCAATAATTTTATACAGGGCGACGCCACAGCCTCACCCGCCGAAGGAGGCGAAAATCCATCGAGCAGGTTATACACACAAAACTATATGGCTGCCGAACCCCACCACGGTATTGGTTTTATGCTTGTATCTGACCAGACCGGCCCTATTACACAAACTAATATTGATGTAACATACGCTTATCACCTGGGATTAACCGACCGTATAAATTTAGCCGTAGGGGTTGCAGCAGGTGTTAACAATATTAACCTGAACACTTCGGAGTTAACCCTCGAAACGCCGTTTGACCCTGCTATTGCCAATGGCACCAACAGCCAATGGAAACCTGACCTAAGCACCGGTATCTGGTTATATTCTTCAAACTATTACTTTGGCGCATCGGTGCAGGAAATTTTGCCGGAAAATCTTTACTTCAGCACTAATAATGCTTATAATCAAAGTAAAACAGTCCCGCAATACTTTGTAACAGGCGGGGTTAAACTTTTTTTAAATGATGACATCACCCTTTTACCTTCATTTTTAATAAAGGAAATAAACCCCACTCCTTTCACTTATGACATAAATGCCAAGCTTTCGTTTCAGGATAAAGTTTGGATAGGGGCATCATACCGGCGTAATGACTCGTTTGGTGTATTAGCGGGGATAAATATCAGTTCATTTATTAATATTGGTTACTCGTATGATATTACCACGTCGGCTTTAAATACCGTAAGTAACGGAACCCACGAAATTGTAATCAGTTTATTGCTTAACAACAGGTATAAGGTTACTTGTCCGCAGCATACATTTTAGTTCACTTTTATTTGTATATTAGTAACGCGAATCAAGAGTCAAGAATCAAGAGCCAAGAATCAAGACAAAAAAGAAAAAACATTTTATTTACGGTATTGCACTGTCGTGTTCCCCAAGACTTTGTTTCTTTTTTAACAGATTCTTTCGTCCCGCTGCTATTTTCTTGATTCTTGATTCACATTTGTATATTAGCTTTAGTCTTATTATAACAATAATATTTTAATTATGGATATTAAAGAGCCTATTTCGCTCGATGATTTTAAAAAGAAGCGAAAAACAATGATTGAGCCTGTGTTAAAGGATAAAATTAAACCATCTGTTCTTGATAGGGTAGCCGTCTGGATTACAAATCATGTTGGCAGTATGGGATTTTTCATGATCATTTTTGCCTGGACGGCCATTTGGCTGGGGTGGAACATGTTCGCCCCAAAGGAAGCAAAGTTTGATCCTTTTCCGGGGTTCGTACTCTGGCTTTTTATATCAAATATGATACAGCTATTTTTAATGCCATTGATTATGATCGGTCAGAATGTTCAATCCCGGCATGCTGACCTTCGCGCCGATGCCGACCTTAAAATAAATACCAAAGCTGAATTTGAAATAGAAACCATTTTAGAGCATCTTGAATATCAAAACAAGATCATATTGCAGATATTAAAGGATCTTGAAAAAAAGTCTTAAAA
>DATCES010000101.1:0-2572 GCA_036509935.1 Mucilaginibacter sp. | reverse complement strand
GACAATAAAGCTTATGAAGCTTTAACAATTGCCAAATGGAATATAATCACCATTTGGCAGTGCAATTTAAAAGGTGATTGGCAAAATCAATTACTATCTGACTTGGTTCCGAAATAACTCTCTAAATGGTTTTTAATATTCAGTGATTGTATATAACTGAATTTCGGTGGTAAGGCATTACCTATAAGCAGTGCTAATGCTTGCTTAGATATATTAAGAGGAAATTTATAATCTTTTGGGAATGACTGTAACAGGGCAGCTTCTCTTGGGGTTATAACTCTATCTTCTTCAGGATGTAAAAACCGCCCCTTTGACGGGTTAAGGCACCCGCCGGTTATAGTTGTTGAATAGTCATCCCATCTTAAACGACCGTAAACATCGTTAAAGCCAACGTTCTCCTTTTTATGACAGGTCAAAATATAACTTGCGGGTAAATCGTTTGAACTACCCCCATTTTTGGGTGTTAGTTTTATTCTTTCCATTACCTTTTCTGTATGCTTGGCGGTAATTTTATGCATTGCATCATTAGTGGTAGCCATTGGTTCAAGAGCACTAATTACCTCTCTTACTGTTACTTTTTCATTGCTGCCCTTAGCAACTTTAATGGGGCCAAATAAAGAGCCTACCATTACCAATCTTCGTCTGCTTTGAGGTACACCATAGTTTTTGACGTTTACCACTTCGACATCAACATGGTATCCGATAATTTTTAGTTCTTTTACAACCTGTTGAAATAAATCATATTCTAATAATGCAGGAACATTTTCCATCATTATAGTATATGGTAGATGTTCTTTTACAAACCTTAAATACTCTAAAACCAAATCATTTCTATCATCACTGACGCTACTTCTGTTCAACCGCCGTATTGAAGAAAATCCCTGGCAAGGTGGGCAGCCAGCAAGCAGATGCATCCTTTCACCGTCTAGCGCCTCCGAGATTTCAGTTTTGTTAATTTTGCGTATGTCTTTTTTTATGACTTTTGTTCCCGGATGATTAAGTTCAAATGCAGTAACAGCAACATCGACTAACTCAACAGCTACCTTTGTAGTAAACCCGGCCTGATGCATGCCTTCGGTTAAACCGCCGCATCCACTGAACAAATCAATCGAAAATAATTGCATATTAATTATAAATTATTGTCGGTTCTTGTTATATTTTTGTAATCGCAATCCTCCATATATTTTATTGCCATCAGTTTTTTTTGCTCGGAAGCAACAACTCCATAACGGTCGGAATTAAAGTTAATATATGTAATTCCATTTTCGCAAAAATACATTTCACCGCCAATATACGCTTCTCCATCGCCTGTAATGTTTGTATGACAAACGTAAGGTTTTTCCGGAATAGATTTTTTTCGAGAAAGATTGGGCGTCATTTCCCATAAAATCTTTACGCTGATAACATCAATTATCCACAAAAAGCATTTTAATGGGTACGGGTTTCCTTTGTCGATTTTTCGCTGTTGAACTTCGGCGTCGCTGACAAGCAAATGTTTGTGGAATTGGGGTGGAAAGCCGTTGTCTTTGCCATTATGTATTAGTTGTAAAAATTCATCATTATGTTTTTCTCCATCTAGTAGATTCTTATCCCGTGTTTTTGAGGGATGACCGTCAAAAGCGTGTATTATAGGCAATAACCCTCTTGTGTGAATTTTGGTTAATTCAGGCATTTGAAAAACATTTTACAAGTATAATATTCCCCTCTCGAGGACATCCTCTAAAGTCGATAAAGAAAGTTTTTTGACAACCTCCAAATAGGTGATTTTTTCAAGAGAATGGAGATGACGATCCTCGATAAGTCTGTTCTCCGGAGAAATCAAATAATTTTTTTCTATATTAATAAATAAAAAACCATTAGAATCATTCAATATCTTTTCAACGCCAGCCGTGTCTAAGGAAAATTGAATATTTTTCAACTGATCTAATATGTATTGATTTCCCAATATTCTTTGCAAGTATAAAATATCACTAGCCTTATCCAAATAATTATTCGATGTAAATTCAATCGGGATTCCGTCAATTTTTATAAAGCCACTATTTGAAGCGGATCCTATTATGTATTGCAAGATAAACTCTTCCGAAGAAAACGAATAACTTATTCCTCCTCCTTTAAGGAACAGTTGAAATCTTGAGAAGAATTTAACAAAATCACTATCACTTAAAAAGCGAGGCAATTCATTTCCTTTTTTGGAGTATATAAATACGAAGGCTTCAGTAATATTGAGTAATTCCAATAACCATTTTTTTGAGTTAGGGCTATAAATTGGAGCATTAAGATATTCCCAATCGTATATTATTATATCTGCTTGTAAACCGTTCCCAATTTCAAACAGGGCTTGGGTAGGCGTAGTAAATCCAATTAGGTTTATTAAACCCTCTTTAGTGGCTTGACTTGATACAACATCTTTAATCAGTTGTTGTAAGTCAACTAGGTGATTCCACTCACTATTAATTGCTAGATGATATAGATCATCAGATGATATTGCAGAGTTATATACCCCTCTTATTCTGAACTCATCATTTGGGGGGAACTCGTCATCTATTATCAGGACGTTAATCGGCTTATTGTT
>DATCES010000100.1:0-4553 GCA_036509935.1 Mucilaginibacter sp. | reverse complement strand
TTGCAATCGCGGCTGCAAAAGAGGGTAAAAAGATAACTGAAGAACTTTTTGATGGCGCCATTGGCTGGGTCGACTGGCAACGCCCCGGTTTCGATCTGGGTTTGCAATTAAAAGAGTGTTTGGATAGCAATCCTGGCATTCGAGGCATTATGCTGGGTTCGCATGGTTTATTTACCTGGGGCAATACTGCTTATGAAAGCTATATCAATACCCTTGAAGTAATTGAAAGGTGCGCAGGTTACCTGGAAGAAAACTATGGTAAAAAGGGACCTGTATTTGGCGGCACAAAAATCCAAAGCCTGCCCGGCAACGGCCGCAAAAAGCAGGCAGTTGCTTTAGCCCCCGTTTTGCGCGGTTTTTGTTCTTCAAAAACAAAAATGATAGGCCATTTTACTGACGATGCCCGTGTTTTGGAATACATTAACTCCAATGACCTTGAGCGATTGGCGCCCATGGGCACCAGTTGCCCAGACCACTTTTTACGTACCAAAATCAGTCCGCTGGTTTTAAGCCTTGAAGCAGGTGAAGACCTTTCAGATGTAAGCGATTTAAAAGAGAAACTTGCGCCGGCATTTGAAGCTTATCGCAAAATGTACGAGGATTATTATAATACCTGTAAACATGATAACAGTCCGGATATTCGTGATGCCAACCCGGTAGTTATTTTATATCCTGGTGTCGGTATGTTCACCTTTGCAAAGGACAAACAAACCGCCCGCGTAGCCGCTGAATTTTACATTAATGCCATTAACGTAATGAAAGGCGCCGAAGCGGTCTCGGAATATACTTCACTCCCGCGGCAGGAAGCATTTGATATAGAATACTGGTTGCTGGAAGAAGCTAAATTACAGCGATTGCCAAAACCAAAAGCTTTGTCTGGCCGCATTGCCTTAATAACCGGCAGCGCAGGCGGTATTGGTAAAGCAATAGCTAAAAAGCTTGTTGAGGAAGGTGCGGTAGTTATTTTGAATGACATGAATGCCGAACGTTTAGATAGCGCAGGAGAAGAGTTTAAAAATAAATTTGGTAAAGATGTCTTTACTACGGCTATATTAGATGTTACTAAAAGTGAGCAGATACAGGAGGCAATAGCGGTTGCTATTCTTGCTTTTGGTGGTGTTGACCTGATTGTTAATAACGCAGGCTTATCCATCTCCAAATCAATTGCTGATCATACAGAAAAGGATTGGGACTTGTTATATAACATTTTGGTGAAAGGCCAGTTCCTGGTTACCCAGGCAGCTGTGGCAGTAATGAAAAAACAGGATATTGGTGGCGATATCATCAATATTGTAAGTAAAAATGCTTTGGTAAGCGGTCCTAATAACGCCGGTTATGGAAGCGCTAAAGCAGCCCAGTTACATTTGAGCCGTTTAAATGCTGCTGAATTAGGCGGTGATAAAATCCGCGTTAATGTAGTTAATCCGGATGCTGTAATAAATGACAGTAATATTTGGGCTGGCGGCTGGGCCGAGGGCCGCGCGAAAGCTTACGGCATTTCAGTTGCTGAATTACCTGCCTATTACGCAAAAAGGACCCTATTGAACGAAGCTATATTACCTGAAGACATTGCCAACGCTTGCTTTGCGTTAACTGGTGGTTTACTCAATAAATCAACGGGCAATGTGATTAATGTTGATGGCGGCGTTACAGCTGGATTTGTAAGATAGTTGGTAGCTGATGGATCATACCTAATAATAGAATTATGAGCAGGATTAAAAAATAATAATTGTAATGCATGCAGTTAGAAAAACATAAGAATGATAAATTAAATCACCAGCATAAATATGATTTTATCAAAATATAACTTAAAAAAAATAGATGTCCAGGGTTTACAGTTACCCGGTGATAATGTATTTGAACTCCCGGAAAAAGTATTACAATTTGGAACCGGTGTTTTATTGCGCGGACTGCCCGATTATTTTATTGACAAAGCCAACCGCAACGGGATTTTTAATGGCCGCGTGGTGGTAGTTAAATCAACAGATACGGGTTCTGCAACAGATTTTGATAAGCAGGACAATTTATACACCATTTATTCAAAAGGAATTGAAAACGCGAAAGAAGTTGAAGAACAAGTAGTCTGTTCGGCTATCAGCAGGGTTTTATCCGCAGCGAATGATTGGGCTGCCATTTTAGAAGTTGCCAAAAGCCCCGGCCTGCAAATTATTATTTCAAACACCACCGAGGTAGGTATCCAGTTAGTGAAAGAAGATGTACGCAAACAACCGCCTGCATCCTTTCCTGGCAAATTACTGGCAGTTTTATACGAACGTTATACAGCATTTAATGGCAGTGCAAACAGCGGGTTAATTATTATCCCCACAGAGCTTATTGTAGATAATGGCAAAAAACTGGAAGCGATAGTATTGGAACTGGCACACTTAAATAAACTGGAACCTGCATTTACGGACTGGCTGGAAGGCAGCAACCGCTTTTGCAATTCGCTGGTTGACAGGATTGTGCCTGGCAAACCAAACGAGACCTTAGCCGCCCAGCTCGAAAACAGCAGGGGTTATACTGACGATCTTCACATCATGTCAGAAACATACAGTTTGTGGGCGATAGAGGGCGATGATAAAGTTGCTGCTGTATTATCATTCAGCAAGGCGGATAAAGGGGTAGTTATAGCCCGGGACATTGAATTATTCAGGGAGCTGAAACTGCGATTGCTGAACGGATCGCATACGCTAAGCTGCGCTGTAGCCATACTTTCGGGTTTTACTACCGTTAAGGAGGCTATGGACGATAAAGCATTTTTGCAATTTATTACCCAGCTGGCATTTAAAGAGATCATTCCATCTATTCCTTATGCAATAGATTACCCGGTTGCAGCGGATTTTGCGAACAATGTTTTAGACAGGTTCCGCAATCCGCATATCAGGCATGAATGGCTAAACATTTCCGTTCAGTATTCAACAAAAATTAAGATGAGGGTTGTTCCATTGCTGTTAAATTATTACAAAATAAATAATTCTGTGCCACATGCCATGGCCCTTGGTTTTGCCGCTTTTATCAGATTTATGAAAGTTAAACAAAATGAAGATGGCACATTTATCGGATCAATAAATAATAAAACATACAAAGTAACGGATAGCCAGGCAGCCTGGTTTAGTAAAGTTTGGGAAATCGGAGATATAAGTTTACTGGTAGAAAACACCTTAAAAAACAAAGAGCTATGGGATGCCGACCTAACAATTTTGCCAAATTTTAAAGAAACTATTATTTCACAACTTAATCGAATTATTGCGAAAGGTGTTGCAGAAATCGCTGTAGGCCAATTAAACACTATTATATGAAACAAAGATATAACACGGATATATCCGGCAGATAATGTATTGGTTTTAACAATTTTTAGCTTAACGCTTATTAAAAGGCAAAAGCTGAAATGCAGAACTGGCCCCCAAATAAAATGGAAAAGTCTTACGAAGTTTTGAAAACTTCGTAAGGAAGTCCTATCTTAGGCGGGTCGATCCTTTAAAATTATCCAATATTCACCAATTTAAAAATGAACATTAAAAAATCCTTTGTTCTTGTCCTTACGGGGCTAAGTTTCGCCTGCTTCGCTCAAAACACAGCAAGCCTTACCATCAACAACAATTCAAAGCTCACCATCAGCAAATATATTTACGGTCAGTTTGCCGAGCATCTGGGGCATGGCATTTACGGCGGTTTTTGGGTGGATAAATCATTGCCGGTTGAGAAACAGGACCGCATCAGGCTGGATGTGGTCCGGGCGCTTAAAGAAATAAAAATTCCGAGCCTGCGCTGGCCGGGCGGTTGTTTCGCGGATGAATATCATTGGCGCGATGGCATAGGCCCTGCTGAACAAAGGCCGCGGATGGTAAATACCAATTGGGGCGGCACAACCGAGGATAACAGCTTTGGAACTCACGAGTTTTTGGAGCTTTGCAGCCTACTGGGCTGCGAACCTTATATTGCTGCCAACGTAGGCAGCGGAACGGTAGAGGAAATGTCGAAATGGATAGAATATGTAAACAGCAACAGTACTAGTACGGTTGCCGGAATGCGTAGGAAAAGCGGGCACCCTGACCCATACAAAGTAACTTTTTGGGGTATTGGAAACGAAAGCTGGGGCTGCGGCGGGAATATGACCCCTGAATTTTATAGCGACCAGTTTAAAAGGTATGCCTCTTTTGCAAAAGACTATCCGGGGGCGCCGCTTAAAAAAATTGCCAGTGGCCCAAACTCTGACGATTATAACTGGACGGATGTTATCATGAAAAATATACCCAATTGGATGATGTGGGGTATTTCATTACATTATTACACAGTGCCTACCGGCGATTGGGGACATAAAGGGTCGGCCACTGCTTTTAGCGAAAATGAATACTTTAATACCATGGTAAACTGCCTGAAAATGGACGAACTGGTTACTAAACATGCCGCAATAATGGACAAATACGACCCACAAAAACATGTGGCTTTAGTTGTTGATGAGTGGGGTGTTTGGACCGATGTTGAACCCGGCACCAACCCCGGCTTTTTATACCAGCAAAATAGTTTGCGGGATGCCCTGATAGCGGCAACAA
>DATCES010000099.1:0-6553 GCA_036509935.1 Mucilaginibacter sp. | reverse complement strand
AGATTTTTGCGAACGCGAACCAACGGCAATTAGTTCCGCATCTTCAACCAGCCGGAGATCAGACGCAAATTTTCGGGCAATACGGCCTGTGCCTAAAATGCCCCAGCGGATGGTTTTCATGGTTTGATGTTTATTAACGAGTTAAATATCATAAATTTTGATGAATGTTAATATGCAGAACAATACTCTTTGTGATACAGGCAATATAATATATCTTTATTAGATAATTATTGCCATGAAAATCTTAATCACTTACATTTTATCCCTTATTTTCTTATTTCTTGCGCTTATCCATATTTACTGGGCATTTGGCGGCAAAGGCGGATCAGCTGCCACGGTTCCGACAAAAGCGGATAACAAACTTATAATAAAGCCGGGATTATTTGATTGCCTTTTTGTTGCCATGGCGCTTTTAAGTTTCGGGGCTTTTTTTTTAATCAAATCCGGAATTATTTTATTTGGCTTACCTGGCTGGCTATTTCATTACGGGCTTTGGGCCATAGCTGCGCTGTTCCTGTTAAGAGCCATCGGCGAATTTAGATATTTTGGGTTTTTCAAGAAAATAAAGACTACCAAATTCGGGAAAATGGATACTAAATATTACTCGCCTTTGTGTTTTGTTATAGGCGTTTTAGCTATAATTTTAGAAATTATAAGCTAAAAGCTCATATCCATTTAAGCTTTAGGAAATATGAACACGAAGAAAATAGATTAGATTCAACAAAAAACCCAGCCAAATTGACCGGGTTTGATTCCGTGCGGGAGAAGGGACTCGAACCCCCACGCCGTGAAGCGCCAGATCCTAAGTCTGGTGCGGCTACCAATTACGCCACTCCCGCATTTAGGATTTTTAAAGGCTGCAAAGATAGGTTTTTTATTGTGATTTCACCGATTATTTTAGAATGATTTCACCGATTTAAGTTCTTCTGATAACTTTTCAAAATACCCAGGTGCCATTAACAACCTGCTTCCATACCATGAAAACATTTCGCCATCAACTACTTTTATAATTGCGGAAGGCAGCAGCAATTTGAATTCAGCAATATGTTTTTCTTTAAACGGGTAAGGTTCTGATGATAATAAAATAACATCAGGTTGGGCATTTACTATCATTGTAGCATCAACTTCGGGATACCTGTGATGTTCAAAAGCATTGATTAGGCCGCATTTTTGCAGCATGCTATCGATAAAAGTGCCTTTACCGGCAGCCATGTAGGGCTTGCGCCAAATAAAATAGGCTGTGCGTAAAGCGGGTTGCCTTGCTGTTAAATTGTTGAATTGCTGGGTTACCGCGTTTGCAAGTATTTTCGCCCCATCCCTTTTTTCAACCAATGCCCCTACCTTTTCAATCATATCAATGGCTTGTGGCAGGTCGCTGATGTCGCTAATCCAAACGGGGCAAAAGTTCATCAATTCTTCAATTTGCCCGCGTTCGTTTTCTTCTCTGTTGACTATGATAACATCAGGCTTTAATGCTTTTATTTTGGCGATATCCAATTGTTTGGTACCGCCAACTTTTGCAGTAATTTTAAATTTATCAGCCGGATGGATACAAAATTTGGTGATGCCAATAATTTCCTCGTTCAAACCGAGATAAAACAGCAATTCAGTTTGCGATGGCACAACAGAAATAATCCGTTTCGGCGCTCCCGGCAAATTTACTTCCCTGCCTAACTGATCGTAATATACTGCCATTGAATTTGGGGTTGATTAGGTTAGATTAAGTTGATTGAGTGAGTAGTTTCAGCTTCCAATGATCAATCTGCAGCTTCTTTCGGACTTCCGGACTAAAAATAACAAATCTCTAATCACAAATCTCTGACCTCTATTGATTATATATCTGGTAAATGCCGCTGATACTCCTGTTTGCAGCCGAACCTGCCAGTACCGTAGTTATTTTCTTTTCAATCATCAGTTGCTCGGCATGGTGGATAAACTCATTTTCATCAATAAATACCGGGCTTGTGGTCATCATTCCGGCAACAGCAAGTTTTGAAGTATCCGGTGTGCGCAGCAAAGCGCGGCGCAGGTCGCCATCAGTAATAATGCCTTTCACATAGCTCGCATCCCCTACAATAACCATCCCCAGCCTACCTTCGGACATCCGCAGCAACAACTCTGTAAATGAGGCCTCTTCGCCAATAAATGGTAAATTATCCGTCCGCATCAAATCTTTCACCCGCACCAGTAATTTGCGCCCCAAACTTCCGCCGGGATGGAAACGGGCAAAATCTTCATGCTGGAAATTGCGCGATTCCATTAAAGCAACAGCCAGTGCATCGCCCATAACAAGCATGGCCGTAGTTGACGAGGTTGGGGCAAGGTCAAGCGGGCAAGCCTCCTGCCTGATAGCTATATTAATGTGATAATGGCTGTTTTTAGCCACGGTTGAATTAGGATTACCGGTAATGCCGATGATCACATTTTTGTTCCATTCCAAAAATGGAACAAGGTTAAGCACCTCGTCAGTTTCGCCCGAGTAGGAGATCAGGATAATGATGTCATTTGCCCCAACCATGCCCAAGTCTCCATGAAACGCCTCGCCAGGATGAAGAAAAAAGGCAGGCGTACCTGTACTTGCCAAAGTTGCCGCTATTTTTTTTCCTATAATACCCGATTTCCCGATGCCGGAAACAATTACTTTACCCTTTGCTTTTAATATAACTTCAACAACTTTAGTAAATTCATCGTCAATAGCCTCCGCAACAAACCGCAGCGATTCAATTTCTGTATTAAAAACCCTTTTGGCAATATCTTTCATAATTTGTCTGAATCAGAATTTCCAGAATTAAAGAATTTCCAGAATTATATGGAATTAGATTATAACGTTCAATATTTATTATTATGCACCCGAAAAGATTCTGGTAATTCTAAAGTTCTGAAAATTCAGATTCAGATAATCAACGGTTCCATTACTTTAAACAACTCATCCAGTCTTACCATATTCGGCCCATCGCTAAGCGCATGGTCAGGATCAGGGTGCGTTTCCATAAAATAACCGCTGGCCCCGAATGCTTTTGCAGCAAGCGCCATCATAGGCACAAAAGTACGGTCGCCGCCCGTTTTGCCGCCAGCGCCGCCCGGCCTTTGTACAGAGTGCGTGCAATCCATGCAAACCGGGTAACCAAATGCTTTCAAATCATATATATTCCTGAAATCAACCACCAGGTTATTGTAGCCGTACATATTGCCGCGCTCGGTTAAAATTACCTGCATATTCCCTGCTTCAACTACTTTTTGGGCGGGATAAAACATATCCTGCCCCGAAAGAAACTGTGCTTTTTTTATATTTACAATTTTACCTGTTTTTGCTGCGGCAACCAACAAATCAGTCTGGCGGCATAAAAACGCGGGTATCTGCAATATATCAACCACTTGGGCGGCAATGGCGGCCTGGTAGGGTTCATGTATATCTGTTGTTAAGGGCAGGCCAAAGCGTTCTTTAACTTTCAGCAGCATTTCCATGCCTTTTTCAAGGCCGGGGCCCCGGTACGAGTGTATGGAAGTGCGGTTAGCCTTATCAAACGATGATTTAAATACCACCGGGGTATTGTATTTCAGCCCTGCTTCAGCCACTTTTTCGGCCACGGTGTACAATAGTTCCTGGTTTTCCATTACACATGGCCCCAATATAAAAAACGGCTTCTGCCGCATTTGCTCAAACAGCATAATAAAAAAATTGTCCCCAAAGATGAGAATTCTTTTTTATAGTCCGAAAGTCAGTAAAGTCAGCAAAGACCGAAAGACGCTGCAATTGCATTTTATTTTGAAACGTAGTCAACGCCAAAACTTCTTTTCTTCTTTCTAACTTTACTGACTTTCCCGACTTTCGGACTACCTTTGCCCCATGAATTATTTTGAATTTTACGGTATGCCTGAATCGTTTAACCCAGATATTACTTTGTTAAAAAAGAAATTTTATCAGCTGAGCAAGCAATACCACCCGGATTTTTATGCCAATGAGGATGAAGAAAAGCAGCAGGAAATATTAGAATTATCAACCTTAAATAACAAAGCATACCAAACCCTTTCCGATCCTTACAAGCGGCTCGAATATATATTAAAGACCCATGACCTGCTTTTAGAAGGCGCAAAACCGCAGCTCCCCTCAGATTTTTTGATGGAAATGATGGATATTAATGAACGCCTGATGGAGGTGGGCGATGCCGGGCAATTAGGCCATTTAACTGCCGAAGTGCTTGCCATTGAGGGCGATATAGATGAGGGAATTGCATGTTTTACCGCCGGTTATGAAAACCTTGACGACACGGCTAAAGAAAGCCGTTTAACCGATATTGCTGATTGTTATTACAGGCAAAAATATTTATTGCGTATTAAGGAGAGTTTAAATACATTTGCATCCCGCTTTTGAACGGATTAATCCAACGTTTAAAAGGGGACAGGCCCAGATGGCGGAATCGGTAGACGCGCTGGTCTCAAACACCTGTGGCCGCAAGGCCGTGCCGGTTCGACCCCGGCTCTGGGTACCTGAAAAAGCCCCGACGCGAAAGTGCCGGGGCTTTATTTTTTTCAAGTGTTCACGTTCATTTCACATGAACACCAAATAAAAATTTCGTGAACACCTGAAAATCAGTTAGTTGAATTATACGAAAATTTGAAATGGAAATTGTGTTGTCGACAACTAAATCATTCAAATCAAAAATGGTGCTTTCATGTATAAAATCTTCTAAAATTTTATAAGCATCAGCAGAAGCATTAAGCCTTAAAACTTCAATTTTAGTAATTACAGAGATATTGGGGGTATCATCAATAATGGCATGCATCATAACCATACCATGACCGGGTAATTTATTATCTAAATATCCAATAACAACATTGGAATCAATTAAATATCTAGTTCACGATAAAGTCTTACAAATGCCAGATTGAAGTCTAATAAGATTAGTTTTGGGCGGGTAAATTCTTCTTAAGAGCTAATTTCAAGCTTATATCCTTTGCCACGTATAACAACAATTTTGGTATTCGGATCAAGTTCCAATTTTTTTCTGAGTTTTGATATGAACATATCCAGGCTACGCCCCACAATAACACCTTCATCTTCCCAGATCTCTTTTTGTAGCCGGCTTCTCTCTATAGCCTGGTTAGGAGACAACGCGAAAATGAGCAGCAGACGCGTTTCAGTTCCAGTCAGGTCTATGGTCTTTTTATTTATTATCAGTTGCCGTTCCTGCGCATCAAACAACACCGAGCCAAAAGTGAATATCTTGGTGCACTGATCGTTAAGTAAGGCTCTCCGCGGCTTAACAGGTCTCAAAAATATAAAACCAACAAATGCTAAAAATGTCAGGCTGCCCAGAAGATATCCATTCTTTGCGGTATTTATGCCCGTCGGTTTGAATTTAATGTTGATCATGTAACATGCTCTGGGTTGCTTTCTTCCTATACATGCTACAATATCGTCTTTTTTATTTTGGGTTATAGCGTATCCATAGGCTACACTGGAGTTGCCACAGTTCAGAACGTTAACAACATAATCACCTGCGAGCGGGTCTTTGGCCAACAAACGCCGGGTAGTATTCACCAGGGAGTCCGGTTTAAAAGTAAGATCATTCTCAAACGTGATCTGGTATTCATTTTCGGCGATCTTTTTTACCGGCAGTACCCTCGAAGTACTATCGCCCGACTGTAAGAGCAGTTCATGCCCGATCTTGCGGAGCAAAACTTCCCTTCTGGCGATATCAAAATCGTCACTGCCGGTCATACTGAAAGCCGCGCAGATTACAGAGATAAACAAGAGTAGTATCAGTCCCCACAGGTACTTGCGTTTCCCGGAGAGGAGGTTTATGCTATCAAACATACTGTTTACGATTTATTTACAAAGTTTACAATTTTATTTACAATCCAAATCTCTCAAGCCGAAAAATATCAAAGTAATTTCGCTGAATCAATTAGATAAGATATGAAAAATAAAAGAAATGTTTTGTACAGCCTGATTATCATGTTGGCAGGAGTAATCAATTTTCCCGTACAGGCCCAACAAAAAAATGGCGCTCAGGATGCCGTTGAAACTAAAGACGTATCCACTTCCCATGGACCCAACGGCATCGTTCGTACAATCAAGCAAGATCGAAAGGACAATATTTGGATTACTTCATGGGAAGGTGTTTTTAAATATGATGGAAAATCTTTTACTAATATCACAAGTAAAATAAGTTCGGCACGCTTCTTTTCTGTTTTAGAAGATAGAAAAGGAAATTTTTGGTTCGCTACTATTGGTTCTGGGGTTTATTATTACGATGGGAAATCGTTTCGAAATTTTACAACAAAAGACGGGCTTGCCGGTAATGGGGTTACTTGTATTTATGAAGATAAAACCGGTAATATTTGGTTCGGCACTGGAGACGGAGCAAGCCGTTACGATGGGAAATCTTTTCGGAATTTTAAAATGAAAGAAGTGCCAGCCCCTACTGATGCTGATTCTGTTCACGTATCGGTGGTTTACCAACATCCGCTTCCGGAAGGTTCTTGGATGCATAATGATGTTAATGCTATCATTGAAGACAAAACAGGAAAACTTTGGTTTGGCACAAGG
>DATCES010000098.1:0-9981 GCA_036509935.1 Mucilaginibacter sp. | reverse complement strand
CCGTCAAACCGTCCGCAGGCTGTGTAGGCCAGGTCAACCGCAGCTGACCCTAAGCGGCGCAGGCCGTGGCAGTTTCTCATCAATTCAGTAAATAATTCAATATAAGCCGGTTGCTGTTTAAAATCGTAATATGGGAAACCTGTGGCCAACAAACTTTTATCAATTGTTGGGGTATTGCTTACTTTAATTTCAACGCCATTAAGATAGGCAGGTGCGCCTTTCCGGGCATAGAAACATTCATCCTGGTTAATTTCATATACCACGCCCAAAACCAGTTCGTCAAATTCCTGTAAAGCAATACTAACTGAATAAACCGGCAGGCCATGTATAAAATTGGTAGTACCATCAAGCGGGTCAATAATCCAGTTGTACCTTTCGCCGGTTTTGCTTATAGTTTTCTCTTCAGTGATAAAACCCGCCCCCGGTATTATATTTTTCAAAGCAGCCACTATTTTCTCTTCGGCTGTTTTATCAACGTAGGATACAAGGTCATTCAATCCTTTAATTTCTATTTTATCAGGGGTAAAGGTTTTTCTTTGTTCCCTTATAAATGCCCCGGCCCCTTTGGCAATTTCAATTACTTTTTGAATAAGTTGTTGCGGTTGCATGATGCCTTAATGATAAACTGAAAGAAAAAAACTTATGTACAAAATAACTTAAAAAAAACAAGCTTAAAGCTGTGATGATCCGGGCTACAGGAGGGTACATGTGCAACTCCTGAATAAAGAATTTTAATACCGCAAGGTTAGCAAAAAAGCCGATTACAGCTACCGAGACAAACCTGAAAAATTGTTTGGAAGGCGATGATTTTGCCTCGGAGAACACAAAATATCTGGTAATAAAAAAATTAACCACTACCCCGATGAAGAAAGATATTGCTAATGAAAGCGTGGAATTACGAATTTCAAAAGAAAATACATTATATGCTTTTTGAATAAGAAAATTATGGTAAAACAAATAAAAGACAGCTATATCAACCAAAAAACCTATTCCTGCTGAAAAAACAAACCGTATAACCTGGTTTTTCAATAATTTATTACCCAGTGTTATATTATTCATACTTAGTTGCCGTCACTTTCTTATTTAATTGCGTAAAACATAAAACCGCGCCCCCGGCAACCATAAAAATTGAAATCAATTCCGCCTGGGTGAAGCTAATGCCTGCTACACGGTATTTAGTGTTCACCCGTATCAGCTCAATAAAAAACCGTTCGGTACCCGCTAATATCATGTATATGCCAAACAATACACCCGGATGTTTTATTTTGTTGCGGATGCTCCATAAAAAGAAAAACAACAAGATGCAGATAACAGATTCGTAAAAAGAGGTTGGGAACACGGGAACTGCCAGTTCACGGCAATATTTGCCGGTGCAGTTAAGCATGGCGACACCAATATTATTTACATTATGAGGGAACTTAAACGCCCACATCCAATCGGGCGCCCAGCTTAACCAATGTGGTTTCGGAACTAAATTATCTATACCCCAATCGCCATCGCCCGACACCTGGCAGCCAATGCGGCCAACACCATAACCTAACATTACGCCGGGGCCGCTAATATCCAGCATATCCAATGGCTTAATACCATGTTTCCAGGCAATATATAACACCGCCGCACCACCGCATATTAACCCCCCATAAAAGGTGAGCCCGCTAAACCCTATTAACATACCAACAGGATCATTCAAAAAATCGCCCCAATTCTCAAGGGCGTTAAATATTTTTGCGCCGGCAAAACCGCAAACTGCTGCCCATAGTAAAATGCTGCCCATAAGCTCATAGGGATGGACTGTTACCTGCGTGGTTTTTGGTTCCGGTAATTCTTGCTTTTTGCTTTCAAACCAGGCCCAGTAGGCAAACAAAGCGCCCCCGATGACCCCTCCTATCCAATTACCTCTTAGTGATAAGATAAAATTCTGGGCATCGTCTAAAAGTAATTGGTAATTTAACGCAGCGTCAACCAACTTATAACCTAATATAAATCCAAACAGGCCATTTCCTGTTAATTCAACTATTGAAGCCGGGGCGCCAACGGTGATGGTTTTTTCAAAAGGATGTATGAAGCCTGATTTTTCTTTACGCTTAAATTCCTGTGTAATAGCCCAATAAGCCGCTATAAAGGCGATTGCTACAAAAAAACCAAAAGATTGTATGGGCAACGGAATATTAAGGCCGGTAAGGTATTGGAGAAGCGAGGAAATTGTTGGGAACATGGATTAATAATTTAGAGCAATATAGTGTTAATGAGCAAATATTTCTTCGCTTTCGGTTATTTCAACATCACCATCCGGTGAAATTTTTGTTAATAAAATGGTTTTTAGTTCGTTTACCAGTACCGGGTCGTATTTTGTTCTCGCTTTTATGTAGTTACGGGTGAAACCATGCATAAAACCATCTTTAATATCCCCCTCAAACAATACCTCATTAGTTGTATTTAGCTGGCTTTCATAAAATGCCCGCCGTTTTTTATCGGATAATATGTGCAGCATTTTACTGCGTTCGGCACTGGTTGAACCAGGCACCTTTCCTTCCATTCCGGCAGCTAAAGTATTTTCCCGTTCCGAATAGGTAAATACATGCAGGTACGAAATATTAAGCCCGTTCAAAAAATTATAGGTTTCAATAAAATCTTCCCGTGTTTCGCCCGGAAAGCCTACGATCACATCAACCCCAATACAGCAACCGGGCATCAATTGCTTAATTTTGGCCACCATGCGTGTGTATAGTTCGCGTTTATACCTGCGGCGCATTAAGCCCAGTATCTTATCGGAACCTGATTGCAAGGGGATATGAAAATGCGGGACAAAACGTTTTGAACCGGCAACAAATTCAATAATCTCATCAGATAATAAATTCGGTTCGATTGATGAAATGCGTATCCTGTTAATACCCTCCACCCTATCCAATGCTTTAACCAAATCAAAAAATTTATCATGTCGCAGGCCATCCCTTATACCAAAATCACCGAGGTTTACGCCTGTTAATACAATCTCTTTTACACCCGAGGCGGCAATTTCCCTTGCCTGTTCAACCACATGTTCAATAGTATCGCTGCGGCTGCTGCCACGTGCCAAAGGAATAGTACAAAAGGTACAGGAGTAATCGCAGCCATCCTGTACTTTTAAAAAAGTGCGGGTACGGTCGCCGAATGAATAACCCGGAACAAACTCCTTAACCGCTGATACAGGCCGATTATACACTAATGCTTTGGGATTTTTTGTAAGATCAGTGATATAATCAACAATCTGAAACTTTTCGGCGGCACCCAATACCATATCCACGCCGGGTATATCTGCAATTTCTTTTGGTTTTAGCTGTGCATAACAGCCAACAATAGTAATATATGCATCGGGGGAAATTTTCAGGGCCTGCTGAACTACTTTTCTGCACTTTTTATCGGCGTGATCAGTAACAGAGCAGGTGTTTATTACATATACATCAGGTGTGTCAGTAAAATCAACTGTATCATATCCTGCATTATTAAACAAGCGGCCAATGGATGAGGTCTCCGAATAATTCAGCTTGCAGCCTAAGGTATAAAAAGCGACTTTTTTGCTCATTTGAAAGGCGCAAAGATAGGGTTTGATTTCGGATTTCGGATGTTCAATTTCGGATTTAAACAGAACCTGTGAACCATGATTTCTATAATTTAAGGATACCGATGATTTTTTAAATCCGAATTTGAGAGGTTCAAATTCATATTTTTTATAAATCGGAAATCGAACATCCGAAATCCGAAATTATTCCTTGCTCCACCTGTAACTCTCATTATCCAGGCCAATCAAATCAATAACCCTGTTAACAACAGTCATAGCCAGATCTTCAATAGTTTGCGGTTTGCTGTAAAATGAGGGTATTGCCGGGCAAATAATGCCCCCTGCTTCTGTAACTGTTTGCATGTTGCGTATATGTATAAGGTTAAATGGCATATCGCGGACTACCAATATTAACTTCCGGCGCTCTTTTAATATTACATCAGCAGCCCGCGAGACCAGATCGTCTGAAATACCCCCCGCTATCCTTCCAAGTGTGCCCATTGAGCAGGGAACAATAACCATAGTATCAAATTTTGCCGACCCGGATGCAAATGGCGCCATGAAATCTGTTTTTTCATAAAATTTAAACGAATAGTTCCTGTAATCTTCATTATCCAGTTCAAATTTCCAAACTTCTTTGCCATTATCCGACATCACAACTGCTGTTTCGGCAATTTGATCGTTAAGCTGCTGCAATTTTTCTAAAAGCAATTTTGCATAAATTGCCCCGCTGGCCCCCGTAATAGCAATAACTATCTTTTTCTTCATACATTAGAAGCTGCTGAAAACAACAACACCACAGTGTTGTAATTAAATAATAAAATAAGGGCAATTATAGATGTAATTTTGGGTTTATTTATAGGGTAGTTGTTTATATTGAAAAAAAAGGGTCGAATATAAATACCCGACCCTACATCTACCTATGAAAAACATGCCCTTGAGAGGGCGCTCCAAATATAATAACAGTTTTTTAATTTTTAAACATTTTCTTAAAATAAATTTAACCGCTTTTTGGGTAATGTTTTTCTATCAATGTTTGAATTACGCCATCTACTAAACCAATGGTCGGAACATATATATTTTTAACGTTAGCCCATTTCATTACGGTTAAATATATCTCGCAGGCAGGTATAATTACATCCGCACGGTCGGTGTTAAGGCCAAGCACATTGATCCTGTCTTTTAAAGAAAACGAATTCAAATAATTATAAAGCGATTTTAGTTTTCCAAAAGTTAGCGGCGCGTTATTCTTTTCTTCAGACAATTTGTACAATTTATTAATATTGCCGCCAGTGCCTATGCCCGATATAAGTTTGAACTGACGTGTATTTTCGCGTAAAAATTCCTTCATTTCGTTCCAGCTTTCTTCGGTGTCTTTATTGTCAAGCATTCGGATCGTCCCGACATTAAATGACCGTGAAGCGTAAAGTTCGCCCGCCGAAAACAATGACAATTCGGTGCTGCCGCCGCCCACATCAACATATAAATAATTTTTATTTTTGCCAATACCCTGCTCTGCATGGCTGGCATAAATCATCCCGGCTTCTTTTTGGCCATGAACGATCTCTAAATCAATATTAGCTTCGTGTTTTATTCGTTTTACAACATCGGGGCCGTTTTTCGCTTCGCGCATGGCCGAAGTGGCAAAAGCGATGTAATCGCCAACCTTATAAACATCCATCAGGTTTCGAAAAGCCTGCATCGTTTTTACAAGGTCTGCGGCTTTTTTTTCGGAAAGTTGATGATCTAAAAACGCATCATCGCCCAGGCGCAAGGGTACCCGGATCAGCGTGTTTTTTTTAAAGGAAACTAATCCGTTATTTTCAATAATATCAGCAATAAGAAGCCTTACTGCGTTGGAACCTATATCAATTGCGGCGTATCTCAATTTTTATTTGTTTTTAAATTTCAGGTAATTATAACTGTCAAGTTGCGCCCTCACAGGCAGGCCGGTATGGGTTTTATGATACTTATTAGTGTTGTGACTGTTTATTTCGCGCGACTTCGTGTTATCCTGTAGTTGAATATCAACTATATCCCTTACTTCCTTTCGCAACTGCCCATCGTATATCGGGAAACCAACTTCCACACGGGTATCAATGTTGCGTGTCATAAAATCCGCCGAAGTAAGGTATATCAGTTCCTCGCCGCCATTGCAATAAATGTGTACCCGCGAATGTTCAAGGTATTTATCAATTATACTTATGATCTCAATATTTTCGCTGTACCCTTTCAGCCCGGCTATCAAACAGCACATCCCCCTTATTATCAACTGAACTTTTACCCCCGCGTTGTTTGCCTGGTATAGTTTGGCTATTAACTGCTCATCCGCAAGGCTGTTCATTTTCAATATCATGTAAGCTTGTTTACCGGCTTTGGCATTCTTAATTTCGTTGTCTATTAACTTATAAATTGCGGGGCGCGCATCAACCGGCGAAACGATCAAATTTTTTAAGCCTTTTGGCAGGAGGTTTTTGTTTAACGCTTTAAAAATATTTACCAGGTCGCCCGTAATCTTTTTGTTTACGGTGAGCAGCGTATGGTCGGCATACACCTGGGCAGTCCGTTCGTTATAGTTACCTGTTGATAAGCAGGCGTAATATTCCGTTTTTCCTTTTTCAAGCCGGGTAATTAAGCATATTTTGGCATGTACCTTATAATCTTCAATACCATAAAGCACATGAACGCCTTCTTCTTCAAGCCTTCGGCTCCAGGCAATGTTATTCTGTTCATCAAATCTTGCCCTTAATTCAACAAGGCAAGTAACTTTTTTACCATTTTTTGCAGCATTAATAAGCGCGTGCATCACCATTGAATTTTCTGCCAAACGGTACACGGCTATGCTTATCTCCTTTACTTTGGGGTCAATCGCAGCTTCCCTCAAAAAATGTATTATGTAATCATAAGATTGATAGGGCGTGCTAACCAGGTAATCCTTTTTAGCAACCATTCCCATTAAACTTTTGCCAAATGACAGGCCATCCACAGGCAAGGGGATGTTTTTTTCATACTCCAGGCCCGGCCCCCCTACATTTGGGAAGGCAATAAAATTTTTAAAATTATGATAACGGTTACCGGGGATCAGGCTTTCGCCATTCAGGCCCATCCTGTTTACCAGGTATTTTAACATATCCAAAGGCATGTCCGAATCGTACAATAAACGCATAGGTTTGCCTTTTCGCCGCTTTTGCAAGCTTTTTGATAATGAATCTATAAATTTCTCACTTACTTCTTTATCAAGGTCAAGCTCCGCATCGCGGGTAAGCTGTATGGAATAGGCTTCAATGGTATCGTGCTCAAAAATGAAAAAGACATCTTCAAGGCTATAACGGATAACATCATCCAGCAAAATAATGAACTTAAGGTTATTGGTTTCGGGCAAAACAATAAACCTTGAAAGCGTATCGGGAAATTCAATTAAGGCAAGTTGTGATTTTTTGCCCTTGGTGAGCTTAACAAAAAAGTAAATTGCCCGGTCCCTCAGTTCGGGCAATTGCAAGCTGTCGTTCAGCATAATAGGGACAAGTGTTGCCAACAGGTTTTCCCTGAAATAACTTTTCACAAATTCCCCACGGCTTACATTTAACTGCTTATCATTCAGGATAAATATTTTTTCTTCGGCAAGCTGTTTTACAATAATGTTCTCATAAAGGTTGTTGAATTTGCGTTCCTGCCTTACAACAATGTTTTTAATCTGGTTAAGTATCTTTTTAGGATTATACCCTAATATTTCTTTTGCCTTTTCATTCAGATTTGATAAACGGCTTAGCGTGGCTACCCTTACCCGGTAAAACTCATCCAGGTTTGATGAAAATATAGCTAAAAACTTTATCCTGTCAATTAGCGGCACTGTTGGATCGGCTGCTTCCTGCAAAACCCGGTCATTAAAATAAAGCCAGCTAATTTCCCGGTTAATTAAAGGTATATGCTTAATATCCATATAAAAGGCAGGCTTTTCAGCGCTGTTTACAAATCTGCTTATTTAATTGTTAAGTTAATATTAACTCATTGGGTTTTTTAGCTCATAGCAAGCCCATGCCTGAATAACGTTGAACTTTACAAGAAGAATACAAATTTATGTTACGCTATGAGCCATGAACTTAAATTATCTCAAACACCCGGCCAACCTGGCCATCTTCCAAACGCACTTTAATCCCATGGGGGTGAAAGGGCGCGCTTGTAAGCAAATCTTTTACAATCCCCCGCGTTTTTTTACCCGAACGCTGGTCTTTTTTAAGGATAATATCAACTTCCAGGCCGGGATAAATATCAACTCTGTTTTTTCCGTTCATAAGTTACGATTTCATCGATTAAGAAATTAAGTGATTGATTGCCTTTTCAATCTTTTCAAAATCAAAACTTTTCAATAATTTATCCATAGCGGCATATATCTCCACATTCCCTAAATTGCCAATACTGCCTTCATGCGTGTGTTTTACTTGATTGCCGGGTTTAAATTCACCTTTTTCAATAGCCAGCCCAACCTGTTTATAGGCATCGCGGAATGGGGTTCCGCTTAATACCAGGCGGTTAACTTCTTCAACGCTAAACAGGTAAGCGTATTTAGGGTCATCTAAAATATGGGTATTAACTGTAATATTCTGAAGCATAAAAGTTGCTATAGCCAGACAATTTTTAAGATCTGTAAATGCCGGGAACAGTAGTTCTTTTAGCAACTGTAAGTCGCGGTGGTAACCTGATGGCAGATTGGTGGTCATCATGGCCACATCGTTTGGCAGGGCTTGCAGGCGGTTGCATTTGCCGCGCATAATTTCCCACACATCGGGATTTTTTTTGTGGGGCATAATACTGCTGCCGGTAGTCAGGGAATCAGGGTAACTTATAAAGGCAAAATTCTGGCTCAAATAAAGCGCCTGGTCCATGGCCATTTTTGCCAGTGTTGCGGCTATTGACGATAAAGCCTGCGCAATAACTCGCTCTGTTTTACCACGGCCCATTTGCGCGTAAACCACGTTGTAATTCAGGCCCTCAAACCCCAATAACCTGGTAGTTAATGTACGGTTAAGCGGGAAAGATGAGCCGTAGCCGGCTGCCGAGCCCAAAGGGTTTTTATTAGTGATCTTCCAGGCGGCCAATACCATCTCCAGGTCATCGGCCAAACTTTCGGCATAAGCCCCAAACCACAAGCCAAATGAAGATGGCATGGCTACCTGTAAATGGGTATAACCGGGCAACAATACATCCTTGTGTTTTTCGCTTAGTTCTATCAGCAAACGGAAAAGGCTTCCGGTTTCTTCAACCACCTGCTGCAATTCATGCCTGAAAAATAATTTAAGGTCAACCAAAACCTGGTCGTTGCGCGAGCGGCCACTGTGAATTTTTTTACCGGCATCACCTATGCGTTGGGTGAGCAATAGCTCAACCTGCGAGTGCACATCTTCAACTTCGGCCTGGATGATAAATTTACCGGCCTCAATATCGTGGTATATATTTTTTAATTCTTTTTGAACAAGTTTAAGGTCATCGGGCTCCATTAATCCAATAGATTCCAGCATTTGGGTATGCGCCAATGAACCGAGTACGTCAAATGCTGCCATTTGCAGATCAAATTCGCGGTCGCGACCAACGGTAAAGTTTTCTACCAGTTTATTAACAGTAACCGATTTTTGCCAGATTTTGCTCATTTAATTTACGAATTACGATTTACGATTTACGATTTTAGGAATTCGTACGATCAATTTCCGCGTAAAGTATTTATCGCAGCCACAATTATAGAAAGAAGTTCGTTCCCTTCCTTATAAATGGGATCAATTTTTTCTTTTAATTCTGGATTTAATTCCACCAGCAGTTCTAAAAAGAACATTGTTTCATCTAATTCTTCTTCTACTATCTTTAATTTATTTATAAAATCATTCTTTGATTTCGCCCTGTAGGCTGCACGGTAATTTGCACCGGTCGAACTTGCACTCCTGTTTAATTGGTCCGAATAGTTTTTGTTTACGATGTTGTAAGGAAGGCTGAGTACTAACCTGGCATTTGCTAACGCATAGTTTTTTGTTCTTTGTTTAAGTTCTTCTTTTGTCATTAAATAAATATTTAAAACTTAAACTTAGATGTAAATTAAACAATCAGCAACAAAATCGTAAATCGTAATTCTAAAATCGTAAATCAACAGATACGTTCAATCATTTTGATATAAAGCTCAATCCCTTCCCTAATCTCATCCGTATAAACATACTCATCTGCAATATGCGAACGCGCTGAATCACCGGGGCCAACTTTTAACGAAGTAATATCCAGTAAAGATTGGTCTGAGGTAGTTGGCGAACCATAAGTTGAGCGGCCCAAAGCTATTCCTGCCTGCACAATGGGATGGTTTTTATCAATTTTTGATGGCTTTAACCTGGTTGAACGAGGGGTAACATCGCAACTAACATGCTGCCGTATAATATCCAGCACCTCCTCGTTACGGTAGGCATCGG
>DATCES010000097.1:0-6265 GCA_036509935.1 Mucilaginibacter sp. | reverse complement strand
AGCAGGTTTAACATTAAAAACTTTTTGACTTTCGCGTTCAACTATTTTGACTCCGTCCAATATTTCAAAAAAATCATCTTTTGAATACGGAAAAAGTCTCAAAATGTTTTTTACAATAAATTCCGGCACCGGATCAATGTGATTTTGAAATACGATAGGCCTGTTCAGATCAGCCCTTGTATATTTGCAATGGCCTTTGTCATTGCTCATGTATTTACACTGTGCCAATTCGAGAAATGATTCAAGCTGGGATATTGTGATATTTCTTAGATGGCGGGTGCTCATCAATTACAGGGTAAGCGCTAAATCTTGTTTTGATCTTTGCATGCCCGGTACTCCTAATAGATCCTTATAAGTTTCATTGTCCTGAAGGAGTTGTTCTTCGCCAGGTGCAACGATTCTTTTTTTCTTTTTGTTGGTAGTCCAGCCCAATCGGTCGAGCTCATCGAAAATGGTTCCTTTATGAAGGGTGTAGGTTATAAAATCTTCTAATATATGATTAAATGAGTCGGCGGCCTCCCGTTCGGAATTACCATAACCGGTCATGTCCAATTCAGGTGAATATTGAAAAAAAATATTATTATCGCTCCATGAGATTAAAGTAACTCCGACCTTGACAGTATGACGGCCGTCATCATAGTTAGCTTCAACGTATTTTTTAGGCATAGTTTTAAGAGCGTTAATCCATACGGGTACATGTATAACCCGACAATAATAATATAATTTTGTTTTATACCAAAATTTAACTGCGTTTGTTACGTGGCATTTACATTCCTATTGCCTGCTATCTCGCACTCTGGCGCGATAATGACGGACAGGCAACCGCGCAAAGGCTACAGGTGACTTTTAAATATTCGAAATCAAAAAAATAAATCTGAAATCGAACATCCGAAACGGCGTAGCCGTCTTGAACACCATTGAAAATAAACAATTGTGAAAATTCCGAAATCCAAATCCTTATCTTTGTGGGCATCAAAAAATGAATAAAACCATAACACCTTACAACACCGGCCAGGGCACAAAAAAACAGCAGGTGGCTGATATGTTTAATAACATATCAAAGACTTACGATTTTTTAAACCATTTTTTATCGCTTGGGATTGATGTCATCTGGCGTAAAAAAGCCATCAACGAACTAAAAAATGATCAGCCGAAGTTAATATTAGATGTGGCCACAGGTACAGGTGATTTTGCTTTTGAAGCATTATCGTTACTGGATCCCGAAAAAATAATCGGGGTTGATATTTCGCAGGGCATGCTTGATATCGCGCGGCAAAAGATCATTAAACGCGGCTTGGGCAACAAGTTTGAAGTGACATTGGGCGATTCGGAAAAACTACCATTTGAAGCTAACGCGTTTGATGCGGTAACTGTTGCTTATGGCGTACGTAATTTTGAAAACCTTGAAATGGGCCTGGCCGATATACAACGTGTTTTAAAACCAGGCGGAAAAGCAGTGGTGCTGGAGTTTTCCAAACCAAAGGTTTTTCCGGTTAAGCAATTATATAAATTCTATTTTAGTTATATTACTCCCGGAATTGGTAAAATATTTTCAAAAGATGCAAGGGCTTACACTTATCTGCCCGAGTCGGTGGCAGCCTTTCCGGATGGAAAAGCTTTTATCGCGCTGATGGATAAAGCAGGCTTTAAAAATACCAAATGCAGGCCTTTAGCGTTTGGTATCTGTTCGATATATACGGGTGTTAAATGAGTAAAAACCGGTACTATACCCTTATTTTATTATTGTTATGCGGCAATGTACTGCTGGCGCAGTCGCCGCCTGCATGGGGTGGCGGGGCCGACCAGAATGACCTTAGTTTTGGTTTCTCGTTCGCGTATGTTGGCAGCAACTTTAAAATTATTAAAAAGCCCGGCTGGCGCAACCCGTATTTTGACCCGGGGGTTAATAAAAACATAACCGATTCGTTAAACGGCATAGCATCCAACCCATTACCAGGGTTTGCCATAGGGTTTATTACCCGTTACCGCTTAACCGACCACCTTGAAGCAAGGTTGACACCTGCGCTGGTTTTTGCCGACCGCGCCCTTACTTATACATACCCAACTGCTTCGGAAGATGTAACCAAACAAATTCAAACAACTGCAATAGACTTTCCCCTATCTTTAAAATTAAGATCCGACCGCATAAACAATTTCAGGGCTTATATATTGGGCGGGGTAAAATATTCTGTTGCCATAGGAAAGGGCAATGCGCTTGCGGGCGACATTAACCCCTTGGACCAAATACCCAAAAATGTTCAGGGATTTGGATCGTACGAAGCGGGTTTAGGCTGCGATATTTATTTTGAGTTTTTTAAGTTATCGCCCGAGATAAAAATTTCTAATTCATTTGGCAATGTGCTGGTAAATTCAAACGATCCTTATTCAAATCCAATCAGCAAATTGTCTTTACATACGATAACGTTTAGTTTAATTTTTGAATAATATCTGCAAATGAGTAAAATTGCATTAATAACAGGCGCAACCTCGGGGATAGGTGAAGCTTGCGCCCATTTATTTGCCCGGGAACAGTTTAACCTGGTGCTTACCGGCAGGCGCATTGACCGCCTGGAAAAACTGGCAAAAACATTAAACACTACATATAATACTGAAGTTGCCGTGTCGTCATTTGATGTGAGGGAGCGGGAACAGGTAACTTGTAACCTGGAAGAACTGCCGGCAAAATGGAAAAAAATTAATGTATTGATAAATAACGCCGGTTTAAGCCAGGGGCTTGACCCTATACAGAATGGCAGTTATGATGACTGGGATACCATGATAGATACCAATATTAAAGGCTTGCTTTATGTAAGTAAAGTGGTATCAAACTGGATGATAGCAAATAAATTTGGACATATTGTAAATTTAGGCTCAATTGCAGGTAAAGAAGTTTATCCGAACGGTAATGTATATTGCGCTACAAAATTTGCGGTTGACGCTTTAAATAAGGCAATGCGGATAGACCTTTTGCCTTATGGGATAAAGGTTACCGGGATACATCCCGGCGCTGTGGAAACCGGGTTTTCGGAAGTGCGTTTTAAAGGCGATAAAGAAAGGGCGAAAAAGGTTTACGATGGATTTGAACCTTTAGTTGCTGCGGATATTGCTGAAACAATATGGTTTGCTGTATCGCGCCCACCGCACGTTAATATTAACGACTTAACTGTTATGCCAACGGCGCAAGCGTCGGCGGCAATTATTGCGAGGAAATGAGTCCGGAAAGTCCGAAAAGTCCGAAAAGTCCGAAAGTCCGAAAGACGGAAAGTATGAAGGGAAGTCGGAAAGTATGAAAGAAAGATATTGGAAACATTAATTACACCGAACAAAAAGTATTAAAATTTTCCGGACTTTAGGACTAAAAAACAAACGTATGTCACTCATTACACAGGTAGATCAGGATATAAAACAAGCCATGCTGGCTAAGCAGCCAGACCGCTTACGGGGGCTTAGGGCCATAAAATCGGCATTGCTTTTAGCCAGGACAGAAAAAGGCGCCGCCGAAGAACTTACCCATGAAGCCGAAATTAAAGTATTGCAGAAACTGATAAAGCAGCGTAAGGAATCGGCGGAGATTTACAAGGCGCAAAACAGGGAAGATTTGTACCAGGTAGAAATGGAAGAAATACAGGTGATAGGACCCTATTTGCCCCAGCAAATGAGCCGTTTTGAAATTGAAGGGTATTTGCAGGAGCTGATTGGCAGGGTAGGTGCAACATCAGTAAGCGATATGGGGAAAGTAATGGGCATTGCCGGCAAAGAATTAGCCGGCCAGGCTGATGGCCGCACAATAGCTGAAGTGGTGAAGCAATTGCTGGGTTGAGTTGGTGAGTAGTGAATAGTGAGTATAATAATGGCGTGTAAGAATGCTTAATTCTATTAGAATCTATTCACAACTCACAACTCACCGCTCACTACTCACTAAGTAAACTAAAATAATTGTTGTAACTCAAATGCAATAAGCTATTTTTATGGCGGGATATTCAAATTTTATACGGGATTGGATTCCAAGCTAAAAATTAAAAATTAAACTTTACAAATTTATATGGATTTCGTGCTTAAAGAGGAACACGGTTTTAGTTATATCGATGAGGGCGAAGGCGGGGTGTTATTATTATTACATGGCTTAATGGGTGGATTAAGCAACTGGGATAAAGTAATTGAAGAGTTTAGGTCAGAGTACAGGGTAATTTTACCAATATTACCTGTTTATGATTTACCGCTGTTAACCACGGGTGTTAAAACCCTCGCTAAATACGTACATAAGTTTGTTAAATATAAACAATTAACGGATATCACCATACTGGGCAATTCATTAGGGGGCCATGTTGCTTTGATATATGTGCTGTCGCATCCGTCATTTGTAAAGTCAATGGTGTTAACAGGCAGTTCGGGTTTGTACGAAAACGCGTTTGGCGGCACATTCCCCAGGCGCGGGAGTTATGATTTTGTAAAGGAGAAAGTTGAATATACATTTTACGATCCGGCAACCGCAACAAAAGAACTGGTTGATGATGTTTTCAGGACTATAAATGATCGTCATAGCGTAATCAGGATTTTGGCTATGGCTAAATCAGCCATAAGGCACAATATGAAAAAGGATCTGCGTTATATAAATGTACCCGTATCATTGATATGGGGCCGGAACGATAAAATTACCCCCCCAGAAGTGGCGGTTGAGTTCCGGGAGGCGCTGCCTGATTGTGAACTGCACTGGATAGATCATTGCGGGCATGCGCCAATGATGGAGCAGCCCGAAGAGTTTAACAGGATATTAAAAGGGTTTTTAGAAAAGATTAGCGTATAAGATGCTTGCAATTGAATTGATAACTGATGCGGTGACGCCGGTAAATACTTCTGATAGTATCCAGAAGGTAGTTGACCGTATGATCGAATTTCGTGTCAGGCACCTGCCAATTGTAAATGAAGAACAGTTTTTGGGTTTGCTCGCCGAGGATGATTTTGTTGGGGAAACCAATTACCAGACACAGGTAGGCGCCCTGGCCCTTTCGTTGGTTAACCCTTATGTACTTGAAGACCAACATATTTATGACGTTATCCGTATGTTTTATGAACGCCGGATAACTGTTGTTCCGGTATTGGATGCTAAAAAGAATTACCTGGGGCTTATTTCTATTAACGCCCTCACCGAATACTTTGCGGGCCTTACCTCCGTTGAACAGCCCGGTGGTATAATTGTACTGGAGATCAATAATAAAAACAATTCGCTGGCGCACATGGCGCAAATCGTTGAGTCTGATAATGCGCAGATACTAAGCTCCTATGTGCGCTCGTACCCGGATTCGACCCGTATGGAGGTAACGCTTAAAGTGAATAAACAGGATATTTCGGCTATTATAGCAACATTTTTGCGATATGAATATACTATTAAAGCAACCTTTAACCACAGCGGCGATAACGATAATTCAAGGGACCGCTATGATTCGTTGATGAATTACTTAAATCTTTGAAATGTCATTGGTCATTAGTCATTAGTCAGTCAATGTTGCTTACTTAGTAGATAAAGCAACTTTTTATAGCACCATTTAGGTGCTAAATATCGGTAGAAAAATCTGACAACATGCTTTTACCGTGCTATATGTACGGAACTTCGCAAGGTTCCTAAATCGGCACGGCAATTCTTCCTTTTATTATTCTACCGATATTTGATCCCGATGGGGGTCGTTCTTTAAGTAAACGACATTCAATAACTAATAACTAATAACTAATAACCAATGACTAATGACCAATGACCAATGACCAATGACCAAATGAAGATAGCAATTTACGGCAGGCAGTTCAACGACCCCGTTGTAATACCTTATATCCGGCAGATATTTGATAATCTTATCATTCATAAGGTGGAGATTTATGTTCACCACCAGCTTCATGATTTTTTACAGGATCAAATTAAACCGGTTCAATATAAAATACTTGGACCAGGCGATAAAATCAAAGGCTTTATTGACCTGTTTATAACATTAGGGGGCGATGGCACTTTGCTTGATATGGTTACATTAATCCGCGATTCGGGCATACCTGTTATTGGCATTAATTTTGGCAGGCTCGGGTTTTTGGCAAGTATTAATAAAAATGATATTGCGGCGGCAATTAATGCCGTAGTAAATAAACAATTTACGTTGGATAGCCGTGAACTGCTTAGCATAAACTCGGAACCGGGGATATTTGGTGAAGATAATTTTGCACTAAATGATATTACCATACATAAACGCGATGACTCGGCCATGATCACCACGCACGTTTTTTT
>DATCES010000096.1:0-3882 GCA_036509935.1 Mucilaginibacter sp. | reverse complement strand
AAATAAGCGCCCAGGTAAAGCTTGAAATAGGATAGCCTTTAGGATTGTCTGTATTTGTTAAAGAAACCTTTCCGTCAGCAGGCAATTCAACATTACTTGCCAGGGTTGTTGAAGCCAGCGTTGCTGCAATAAATTTGCCGGATTTATTTTGAATCGTAGCGTAAGTCATTTTATTTTGAATTGCATAAGCTAATTCGTTATAACCAATAGCGCCGGGAGTTTGTTTAACCAAACCTGCAACACCTTCGTTACCTTTACCGCCTAAACCGGCAGGCCAGTTAACAGCGCCGGCTTTACCTACTTTTTTAGCCCACTCTTCATTTACTTTTGTTAAATAATCTGTAAAAATAAATGTGGTACCGCTGCCGTCTGAACGGTGAACAACTACAATTGGCATATCAGGTAAATTAACGTTTTTATTGGTAGCCTTAATTTCAGCGCTGTTCCATTTAGTTATTTTACCAAGATAAATATCAGCTAAATCTTTACCTGTAAGGTTTAATGAAGCGGTTACACCAGGAATATTATAAGTAATTACAACAGCTCCTGCAGCCACAGGGATGTGTAATACCGGAACACCTAATTTGGCAGTTTGCTCCGGATTTAACGGTGCATCAGATTCGCCGAAATCAACAGTTTTGTTGGTAAGTTGCAATATACCGCCACCTGATCCGATTGACTGGTAATTAACCTTTACATCGTGTGTTTTACCGTACTCCGAAAATATCTTTGAAAACAAAGGATACACAAATGTACCGCCCGCGCCTAACAAAGTGTTGTCCTGTGCTGAAGCTGATTGTGTCATGCAGCTTGCAGCGATTGCTACAATTGCTAAAGTTAAACTCTTAATTACTTTCATGGTTTTTTTATTTTTTATTGTTTGTTGTTAACCTTTTTAAAACCCTCCCAACCGGGGAGGGTTGGGAGGGGCTTATTCTTATTTACCAAAGGTATAAAAGAAAGTAAACCTGTAAACTAAAGTATGATCATTTACAACAGTTGCAGCAGTTGGGCCCTGGTTAGCAAAGTCAACTAACCAAAAGTTAGGCATAAAGTGAACATTCTTTGTTGGGTTATAATCTAAACCGGCAGTATAAAATTGCTCTTTTGTTGTAGGGTTATATGCACCGTAGTTAGTGTTAACAGTATAGGTGTCGGCAGTGTTAAATTGGGTATTGGGGTTATAAGAATCATAACGGGCAAAATAATTCCAATTTTTAGCAATGGCGCCTCTTACCCAAATTGAAAGGCCATGAACTGTTGCATCTTCGGGAGTTTTAACCGCCGGTGTTGCGGTTGTTACACTATTTACGCCGCTTGCAATACTTTGTGTATAAAGCTCAACACCAACGGTAATTGGCTTTGAGTTGTAAGAAGCAAATATCTTGAACATATTATGTTCCTGCCCCGGAATAACGGCTGTTGCAGCAGCAGTTTTAGCGTAGTCAGCATAAATATCTACAAACAACTTCTGGTTAAAAAATTTAGCCCAAAGGTCTCCGTAAAATATTTTGTAGAAACCAGTATTTGCATTGGCTGCAGATAATAAGCTGGCAGTGCTGTTATTAGCAATCATGGCAATATAACCGAAGTTTTTAGTTGCAGGGTCAAATGTTCCCTGTAACGCTGCGCCTACATCGTATGAATTATTTTTGTGGAAGTCGGTGATTGTTTTTTCAATTGAACGATAAGCCCAAGTTGCTTCCGACAATGAATTAGGACCATTGGTACCTGGCTCATTCAGTGCGAAACCAGGGGTGCTCAATTCACCAATTACAAAGTCTGTTCCGTTCCATACGTCCCTAACCCTTAAGTTAAAGTTTTTGATCCAGAAAGCCATTTTACCATCAACAAGGTTATCTCCGTTTTGGATTGAGGTAGTTCCGTTAACACCGGTATTAGCATTTGGCTCGCTTGCCAATAAAACTTCAGCCTTGAATTTCTTGGTGATCTCGTAATCATACCCTAAGTACAAACGACGGAACTGGAATGCGTTCCTGTAAGTAGGTACGCCATTGTACATACCTTCTGAACCTCTGTTGGTTGCATCAGCATGGCCATCATAATACTCATCACCAAAAGCATAACCCCAAACTCTTCTTTGTGGTTTCCAGGCAGTGTCAGCATCCGCTGCTTTTGCTGCTCTAACTTCGGGTTTTACTTCTGCTTTCGCATCAGCGTGTATAGTTGTGCCTGCAGATGCAGTAATGGTTGTCGCGTCAGTATTTGTTAATGACGTGGTTTGTGCTCTTACAGCCAGGCTCGTAAGCGCTAATGCCACAATCATGGCGGCACTTGAAAGTTTCGTAAACATTTTTTTCATTATCAATCAGGATTAAATAAATTTTGCTCCAAAGGTGCGTACCCTTCATTAGCTGAATGTTAAGAAATGATTACGTTTTGGTGATATTATATAAATGTTAAGTACATATCCGGGAACGTTAAGGATCCCCGCAAATACGGTTTTAACTTTCGCCAAGAGTATATATACTTAAAAATAAGGTCTTTAAATTAATAGTTAACGAAAATTGTTTAGGTAACATTAAATTAACATCCATCATTTTATGCTTATTATAAAATTAACACCCCGCTTTTGGTTTGGAGGTTTTCAATATAAAAATGCAGGCTATTATGGTTTTATGGGGGATCTGTTTATTAAACGCATTCAATTGTTTTCTTTTACCCGGCTACCATCCTTTATCTTTTCATTGGCGGCGCTAAGCAATTGATCCCCTGCTTTTAAATCACCCTCAATTTCTGTTTTATCGGGTTAGTGAACCAGGTTTTACCGCATTGCCTGCAATTGTAAAGGGCGCCGGCTTTTTGTATTTTGGGTTTTGCAGTTTCCTGATAAATGACTGGGTAAAAGTATAAGGGACATTAAACGATCCTGAACAAAATCGTAAGTGATAAATATTAAATCCAAAACTACCCTGCCTTTTGCTGCCCGCCGAATACATTAGCCTTTAGTTCTTTCAATTCGATTTCATAAGTGCGCATACGGGCATGAAGTATATCCAGTTCGGTACGCATCATTTGTATTTCGGTAATAAGTTTGGCCGATTCGGGTTTGTTGATCTTTTTTTCGCCGGTACCGAGTATGAGCCACTCGGGCGAGTATTTTAACTGGAAACAGAGCTTACGGATAAGGTAATAGCTAACATCCTGCTTTTTATTGATCACTTTGCTGATAAAGCCCTGGTCAACGCCTATCGCGCCGGCCAAAGCAAGCTGGCCCCCATGTTCTTTAACAATTACCTTTAACCGTTTTACTATTGCTTCGTCAGACATTTGGCTGCAATAATAATGATTTTTCACTATTGTTTATTTTTCAATAGCATTCAAGATAAAAGTTTCCGGATACGGTCCAACTGGCTTCTTCGTCCGAAGGCCCTTTATGCCCAAAGGATTGCCTAAAGGAGGAAATGTTTGGTGTCGGAATTATTTTATTTTTAACCGGGAAATTAGTGTGGTACCCTTAACAGGCTAACTCAAATGATCCGCCCTGGCTATGCACCTGTTCAAGCAGTTCGTCAAGTTTTACGTTATAGGTATCAAGGGATATTTGCCCGTTATTATATTTTGATGACAACACTTTAAGCTCCTGAACTTTTGATACCCTGTTATTTTCGTTTTGATTATTGTAAATATTGGCCATAGATCCGGCCGCTGCCATATTTTGGGGCATATCATCAAAGCGCAAAGCGGTTTTTAAAACATTTATTTTTTGCTCTGTGGATTTTAACATAAACAATGGCGGTATGCACCTCGTTTCTCTTAAAACGGTGTTAACTTTTATAACTTGCTTTTTTTCAAACTGTAATATTAAGATTACAATTACCGCGCCTGTAAATGAAAAGAAAAATAAAAATTCCATAACGT
>DATCES010000095.1:0-6172 GCA_036509935.1 Mucilaginibacter sp. | reverse complement strand
CCGCAATGGCAATGCTCAATGAAAACGAATACCAATGCGTAATACTTGATATTAACCTGCCGGATATTTCGGGGCTCGACTTATTGGATAAGATAAAGGCAATTGACCGTTTTAAAATGCTGCCGATTATCATTAATACAGCCATGGAACTTGATCAGGCTTCGGTTAGCAGGCTGATGAAATATGCCAATGCCATGGTAATGAAAACCAATAAATCAGCCGACAGGCTTATTGACGAGGTAAACTTATTTTTAAATAAGGTGCGGGACGACGACATGAAACCAAAGGGCCCCGTGTCTGCATCAAAAATTAAAATTAATCCGAAAGGAAAAGGCGCAATCAAAGGAAAAAAAATATTAATAGTTGATGATGACATGCGCAATATTTTTGCATTGAGCAGCGCGTTGCAAAATTATGATATGCTTGTTGAAATAGCTTACGATGGGCAGGAGGCGATAAACAAACTCGGGGAAATTGACGATATTGATTTGGTGCTGATGGATATTATGATGCCTGTAATGGATGGTTATGAGGCGACAAGATATATACGTAAACAAAATAAATATGCTAAATTGCCGGTAATAGCATTAACAGCTAAAGCAATGACGGATGACCGCGAAAAATGTATAGCAGCCGGGGCTAATGATTATATTACCAAACCTGTTGATATTGACAAATTAATTGCATTGTTGCGACTTTGGCTGTCGGCTTAAATATGGATATTTCATCAGAAAGTTTAACTGCCGGACAAATAGCCGAACTTATTGACATCATAAAAAAAGTTCATGGTTTTGATTTTTCAGATTACACCAAAGCGTCTTTAAAAAGACGGATAACCCGGGTAATGCAGATAAAGAAAACCGGGTTTTATGGCCTTAAACATATAATAATTAACGAACCTGAATTTTTCCAGTGGTTTTTAGAAGAAATTACGGTAAATGTTACCGAAATGTTCCGCGACCCTTCATTTTATAAAGCGCTTAATACCCAGGTTTTGCCCTACCTTTCTACTTTTCAGCATATAAAAATATGGGTGGCGGGGTGTTCGTCAGGCGAAGAAGCATATTCACTGGCAATTTTAATGCGGGAAGCGGGCATATACCAACGGTCGTTTATTTATGGAACCGATATAAACACGCAGGTGTTGAAGGAGGCGCGTAAAGGCATTTACAGTTTAAGGAATATCAAAAACTTTTCCCCGAATTATCACCTATCCGGCATGGGCGGATCTTTAATTGATTATTTTACCATTTTGCATGAGGCGGCTGCAATTCGTGATGAGTTTAAGCTAAACACCCTGTTTTCTGTTCATAATTTAATTTCGGATGCTGTTTTTAATGAGTTTCAATTAATTAGCTGCAGGAATGTTTTTATTTATTTTGAAACAAAGTTGCAAGAAAAAATACTTGACATTTTTTATAATAGTTTATGCCCTTTTGGTTTTTTATGCCTTGGCAGTAAAGAAACCTTACGATCTGACCTGTTTAAAATGAAGTTCAGGGTGGTTGACCAAAAGGAAAATATTTATCAGAAAATTGGGGATTGACGAAAACATAGTCGAACGCTGGCACAACTCTGATATATTGTTGTTAGGAGGGTCTGCGGGCTCATTTAAACAAATATTCCAGGTTGTAAAAAATTTAAAGCCCGGTTTAAACAAGGCAGTAATTATAATTATTCACCGGAAGAAGGACTCCGTAAGCAATATTGAAAAATTATTTAGTGAAAACAGCCGCCTGCCAATCAGGGAAATCAGCGATAAGGATATTATAGAAAAGGGTACAGTTTACATAGCGCCCGCAAATTATCATACATTAATTGAAAAAGAGGATTATTTTAGCTTAGATGTTTCGGAAGCTGTGTGGTACTCGAGGCCATCAATTGATGTAACATTTGAAAGCGCCGCCGGGGAATATAAAGACCGTTGTACCGCAATATTATTTTCTGGCGCGAACCAGGATGGCGCACTTGGTATGCTTAAATTAAAGATAGCAGGCTCATTAACAATAGCGCAGCACCCGGATGATGCAGAAATGCCGGCAATGCCCGGCGCGGCGGTAAACATTAATGCGGTAGATTACGTATTAAGGACAACTGAAATATTTGAGCTGTTGAATAAATAAGAAATTAAGCTACTTTACCTTACATGGTCCCAATTAATATTCTCATTGTTGATTACAAAGACGAAAATGCCATAATACTTAAAGCATTGCCAAAACGCGATGATAGCAGAATTTATTTTGCTAAATCGTCCAATGAAGCGTTGAAACTTGCATGGGAAAAGCAGGTATCCATCGCTTTAATTGATGTTCGGTTTCCTGACCTGGACGGTTTTGAATTAGCAGGGATGCTGAAATCAAACCCGCGGACCAAAGATATTCTGGTTGTTTTTTTAATTTCCCAATCATGCGTGGATAAATTACCTGGTGGTAAAGTTTTGGGCTACGGCAATGTTGATCTGCTGTATAAACCGCTTGATTATAAAATAACCCTGGCCAAAGTTGAATTGTTGGTACAAATGGCACGCCATAACGCTGATAGTAAACAAAGGGATGAAGAACTGCAAAATTTAGCCGTAATTGTAAACAACGCAGCCGAAATTGTTTGTTTGGTTGATGCAAGCAATTATTTTATAAAGGCTATTAACCCGGCTGTTGAAAAAATATTGGGCTATAGCCAGTTGGAATTGCCGGGCAGGAGTGTTACAGATTTTGCAGTGGAAACGCAACGAATTGATTTCAGGAGGAAACTTGCCGGGATTATAAAAGATAGCCTCGGTTATTCGGCTTTTGAGTTTGAGTTCGCAAGGTATAACAAAAGTGTAGTATGGGTGGAGTGCCGCGTTGCTTATCAAAATAAAACACTCCTTTTAAATATAAGCGATATCTCAGCGCAAAAGAACTACCTGGATATGCAGGTAAAATCAAAGGAAACTATCGGCCAGGGTAAAAAAGTAAAGGATACATTTTTGGCCAACATGAGCCACGAATTGCGTACACCGGTTAACGGCATTATAGGGTTAACCAATCTTTTGCGCAAAACACCGCTAAATGAGCAGCAACACAACATGATCGACCTGCTTGAAGTATCATCGCAATCGTTATTAGGCGTTATTAATGACATACTTGATATTGCCAAAATGGATGCCGGAAAATTTAAGATCGTGCGGTCATCCAATAACCTGCATGACCTGCTAAGGGCAGTTTATGGTTTGCTGAAGTATAGGGCTGATGAAAATAATATAGAATTTGTATTACAAATTGCCCCCGATGTGCCTGTAAATTTAATGGTCGATTCCCTGCGACTAAACCAGGTATTAATGAATTTATTAAGCAATGCAATTAAATTTACTGAACGCGGTTATGTAAAATTAAATGTTTCGGTATTGCAAAAAAATGGCGGACGGGTACAATTAAAGTTCACTGTTGAGGATAGCGGGATAGGTATCCCTGAAACCCGGTTAGCCAGCGTTTTCGACTCGTTTGAACAGGCAGAAGAAGATACGGCCGTTAAATATGGCGGAACCGGTTTAGGCCTCGCTATTGTTAAAAAACTGGTGGAATTAAAAGGGGGCGAGCTTATGGTTACCAGCCAGCCGGGGAAAGGCAGCGTATTCTGTTTTATAAACTGGTACACTATAACCGGTAAGCCCAAAGAGAAAGTAGCTTTTAAAACTGAACAACTACTTGAACAATTTGAAAATGTAAGGCTCCTGGTTGCCGAAGATAACCTGGTTAACCAGTTTATGCTGGCGAAAATGCTTACAGACTGGGATATAGAAGTTGAGATGGTTGATAATGGTCAAAAAGTGCTTGATAAGCTGCTTTTTAACCAATACGACCTTATATTAATGGATACCCACATGCCCGAAATGAACGGCTATGAAGCTGCAAAAGCGATTCGCGGCAATTTTAGCGAGCCAAAGAGAAGTATCCCTATTATTTCGTTATCGGCGGCATCGTTTGATTATGAACAGGAAGAAGCCTTATTGTCTGGAATGAATGATGTCTTGTCGAAACCATTTCAGCCGCAAGAACTTCACCGCAAGATAAGGCGGCTATTAAAAACGGCAGATATGATCATAAATTTAGTTTAGTTTGGCCAATGCCGGACTAAATTAGGGCAAAGTGATGTAACTAAAAAAGTATATTTGCCCCATGCAACTTATCAACCAAACCTGGGATCTTTTTAAAAAAGAAATTGTGCTGGAGTGGCGGTCAAAATACGCCTTTAACGGCGTGTTGCTTTATGTGGTTTCAACGGTATTTATTTGTTATATTTCCTTCAATTTGAACCCCGGCTTTAGCGGCAGTAAAGGCTACTCTATTGTATGGAATGTTTTGTTCTGGATAATTATGCTGTTTGCATCGGTTAATGCCATTGCTAAAAGCTTTATGCAGGAGAGCAAGAACCGTTTGCTGTATTATTATTCCATTGCATGCCCGCAGGCCATTATACTATCAAAAACAGCTTACAACATCCTGTTAATGTCATTGCTTAGTATTTTAGCGTTGCTGGTTTACCTGCTTTTTTTTACCAATACACTTGGCGACCCGCTATTTTATTTTATAACAGTTTTGTTAGGCAGCATTAGCTTTTCTACTGTTTTTACAATGATATCAGCTATCGCCTCAAAAGCCGGGAACAACGGTACCCTAATGGCGGTTTTAAGTTTCCCGGTTATTATCCCTGTTATTTTGTTGCTCATCCGCCTCAGCAAAAATGCAATGGATGGTATTGAACGAAGTTTTAGTTATAGTAATATGGGCGTGCTTTTAGCTATTAATGTGATTGTTATAGCTACTGCCCTGCTATTGTTCCCCTATTTATGGCGGGATTAATAGAAATCCGAAAGTTGGGAAAGGACGGAAGATAAAAAGAGGTGAAAGGTGAAAGGCGAAAGGTAAAAGGTTTTTAAAGTCTGGGGTTATTAAGCATCCCGTCTTTTTGATTCGCTTGATATTAGTTTTTTGAGATCTTCTACAAAAACCCTTATTATCTGTTGTTCCTCATTTTTCGTAAGTTTTTCGTGATACAATTTAGACAGAAAAGTATCATTATCAATATTTGAAAATCGATAATGATAATCCTCAAAAATAACATTAATCAACGCCCCTGTATTGAAATCATTTTCAGAGTTTTTAAATTTTCTAAAAACAAAAGCTAAGACAATAGATTTAAGATTCTTTAACCTGCCATTTTTATAAATTCTTTCTTGTTCAAAAAATTGATTTAATGATTCAAGCGATTCAAGATTAGGCGATCCAATATTTAATCCAATGGAAGATTCGTATTCAAAGAACAAGTCTCCAAACTTTAAAGCTTTAGCATCTAGCTTTTTCATTAAAGGTTGTATTTGAGATTCCAAAATATTTTCAATCACGTCATTGGACCTTTGTTCTTTTACATCAGTAGACGACAATAATTCCGTCTTAAAAAGAGCAATCTCCTTATCAATATCCTCGTCTTCATCAATATCACTACCCATTGCCGCTTTTAAATACAGCTGCAATGAACTAAATAATCCCTCTGCGATATATTCAATAAAAGGCCCCCCATCGCCGTTATCGGCCCTGCTCAGTAATGAGTAATAGTTTTGCCTATCATCCATTTTAACGATAACAGGGGGGAATCCTTTTTGCATCAAAATCAAATTCATCAAAATTCTTGAAAGCCGTCCATTCCCATCATCAAACGGATGGATAGATACAAATTTGTGATGAAACAAAGCTGCAACTACCACCGGATGAATATCTTTATTGTTTGATGTTTCGCTATACCATTCCATCAAATCCTGCATTTTAGCGGGTGTTTCTTCCGGTGCGGCATAATAATGCATTTCGCCGGTTGCTGTTTTTACATGGTTAGGCATAGTTTTGTATTCGCCTAATGTAATCCGTTTGGTTGTTGGCAAACCGTCTGATGTTTGTGCTTTAATATTATAAGGTTCAACCAAAATCATTTGATGCAGGTTTCTGATGTCTGCTTCTGATATGGGCCTGGTATCTTTTACAATGGATAACAAAAAGTTGATTGCTTCATTATGGCCGCGAATATCCAAATGGTCTTTAAGCGGTTTGCCTTTGGCAGTTATGCCTTCCATTAAAAAAGCTATGGTTTCGCCATAAGTTAACTTATTACCTTCAATAGCGTTTGAGTGATAATTCCAGTC
>DATCES010000094.1:0-6173 GCA_036509935.1 Mucilaginibacter sp. | reverse complement strand
ACGTATGTTGTAAAGCGGGACTGACTTTTAAGTGTTCATAGTTGATGGTTCATTGTTCATTGCACCTTCAATTTCACTATGAACCATCAACTATGAACCATTAACTTCTAAAAAAGCCTGTCTTTCATCACCAGCGTTTCTGCTATCATATCATGAAGGCATTGTTGCCGTTTGTTAAAAAAGCTGAATAAGTAGCCAATAAATAAGGTAAGCACCGAAAATAATTTGGCAAAATTCCGCCCGGCGGAGCGGGGAAGGCTTATCTTGTTGCCCTGCATATCGCAAACCTTTATCCTGAGGATTTGCTTGCCAAGGGTAGCCTGCCTGGCAGAACATTCCATAATGATATGATAAATAAATTTAACTATCGGGATAACCGCCAGCAGGCTTAATGCAATTGCCAGATGGGTAGCAGTATCTTTAATAAATAAGGAGATGAAAAATGCGGGGAGGATACAAAAGCCCGAAACAAAAAACCAATCGAGCGCGGATGCCAGCAGGCGCTGGTCGAAACTGCCGAAATACTGCGGGATAAGGGCTTGTTTGGTAAAACCTAAAAGCCCGCGTAGCCCGGCAATTTCGTGGGCTTCTTTATAATCATCCATTTCCGGGGATTTTACAAAATCGCCGGGTCTTATGTTAAGCGCTTTTAACTGCGCTAAACTAAATGGCCCTTCGGGTTTGCCGTTTATTACCAGGAGATAGGATTGGGGCATTTCAATAGCGGGTTAAAAAGTGGCTTTGTTAGTAGCTTTGCTTTGTAAAAAGCAGTAGATTTTTAACAGCTACAGTTTGACAATTTACGTTAAAATAGCTTCCAGATAATAACTGCTGCTAAAAACTGCCACTGCACTAAATACTGTAACTATGCCTAATACCGCCTTACCTTAAAATCAGACAGGCCGCCGCTGATGTGGATATGCATTTTGTTTTTAGCGGCATCAAAACCGGGTGTTTCATAATTGTTATCACTGGTTTTGTTGAACCCTTCGAATTTATTGTCGGACAAACCCGAATCTGTTTCAATACTACATGCCGCATTTTGAGGGATACTGATATCCACACCCGAAACGCCGGTAGAAATTTCAACATCGGTCATAGTTAACGGCATTCCTAATTTTACCGTGAAAGACGCTGCGCCGCCATGTAATTTGAGTTCCCTTACCTTGAATTTCGATAGGTCGAAATCCAGGCTGGTTGCACCGGTTTCAACATTGATCTCCCATTCGGGGTTTGGATTTAAGCGGAAAACCGCCCTGTTTTTTTCAGAGTCCCAATTAAACCCATTATGATTTCTCATTTTAAAATCCAAAACATAAACCGAATCATCCATGCTATGCGATAAATCGTACCTGCCGTTTTTCCCATCTTTTGTATATGCGCTGAATAATTGGTTTGTGGTATCTGATAAATTATAAGTGGTGCCGCCGCCGCTGATATTAAGCCGGGCAACTTTAATACCGGCGTTATAAGGCTCGTTAAAAGTACCGTTCCCTATCATCTTTACATCGGTTTTGTTATTATCAGTATTATCGCTGTCATCATTATCATTGCTGTCATAGTCATTATTATTAAAGCTGAAATGATTGCCCGGCCAAAAGTTAAACCGTTCGCCAAAATTGCCAAAAAACAAAAGGCCCAATCCAATTACCACCACCGATATTTTTATAATAGTTGCCCAGGGCGATTTATTATGTGAAAATACCAGGTTTACACCGCCAATAACTAAAAATATGGGCCACAGGCGGAATATATTCCACCAATGAAAATGAAGGTACCCATAATTTGCAAGCAGGATTGCCGCACCTATGAGTACCAGGACAAGTCCCGGGAGTAATTTATCGTTTTTCATGATTCTATAGTTGAAGCATTATCTGTAGTCGCAGAATTATCTGTTTCCTTATTTTCCTTGTTATCAGGGCTTTGATAAACCTGTTTGTCCCAGGGTTCCTTTTTTTGGCCGCTAACAATAAACGCGCCGCCAATAATCACCAATACCAGGGGCCATAACCGGCCAAAATCAAAATCCGGTATCAGGTCATAATTATCTATCAAAATGGCTGCGCCAATAATAATCAGCACCACCCCAACAATGATGCCTGCATTTGATCTTTGTTTTTGCGGTATGTTTTCTGCCGGGTTATTGCCATAAGGATTGGCCGGCGGGGCTGCATAAAACTGTCCGCCGGGCTGTTGCGGCGGAACGGTATAATCAACCGTGGGGTTGTTAACATTATTAAATATATAACCTTTTTTAGGCAACACAATCCATAAAACAATGTAGGGGATAAAGCCAACGCCCATAATAAAAAATGTAAATGCAAACAGCAGGCGTACTACCGTTACATCCATTTCAAAATATTCGGCCAGGCCCGAACAAACACCACCTAACACCTTGTGGTATTCATCGCGATATAGTTTTTTGTTCATGTTTATAATTATTTTAGCGTTTGTTTTTATTTATTGTCCTGTTATGGGTTTAATTACTATTTCATCAACATTGGCCCCGGCGCTCATCCTGTAAATATTTATTATGGCCGATGCTATATCTTCGGGCAACACCATTTTATCTTTATCCACCGTCTCACCTTTCCATGAGTCAGTTAAAGTTGAACCGGGGATAATAGCAGTTACCTTAACGCCGTAAGGCTGCATCTCAAGCCTCATTACTTTGTTAAGACCTAATAGCGCATATTTTGTTACACTGTAGGTACCAGCCTCGGCTATAGGGTTTACCGAAGCTGTTGAACAGATATTAAAAATATAGCCTTCGTTGGCGGCCATCATAGCTTTGCCAAAATACCGGTATAATAAATAGGCAGCGGCAAGGTTGGTATTTACTTGTTTTTCAAACACTTCTTCACCGTCATCCAATATACTGCTGTAGTGGTAAATACCTACGTTATTTACCACAACGCTTATAAAGCCCAGGGCCTGATCGGCAGCGTCTGCAAACTCCAGTACCTGCTGTTTTATGCTGCAATCGGTAACCGATGTAAATATTTTAATAACCGGGTTAATTGCGGATAATTCCTTTTTGAAAGCTAAAAGATCATCGCCGTTCCTGGAGCAGATGGCCAGGTTTACATTTTCCTTTGCAAAAGCTATGGCAATGGCACGGCCCATGCCTTTGGTTGCCGCAGTGATGATGGCGTTTTTCATTTATTGTATTTATTGCCAACAAATCTAATTCATATTTCAATAGGTGCAATTAAAGCTTTTGGCGAAGAAGGCTAAATTTTCGGTAAACTGCGGGAAAGTGACGGTAAACGGGATTTGATTGTTGATGCTGGTTTTTCGCACAGCACCTGTTTTCCTGCTTTTAAGGCTAAAATACCATATAGCGTATGGCTATCATACAATATTTAAATATAGATAACGTCTATATTGCTTAAAAGCAGCCCTTCAACTGATCTGTAGGCAAGGCCCCCGTATTGTTCAACAAAACCGTTACCCGGTTCGGGCGGGCGCAACCATACGTATGGTCAACATCCGGCCAACAGGCAACGCAAATAAAACAGCGCCTATCCTTAATTGTTTCGGGGTACTGGTGTTGATTATTTGTTCGTCCACTAAATTTATAAAGCCACTAAAATACGGGTTAAAGCAGAAAGCTAAAAGCAGAAAGCTGTTTAAAGCTTTGGTCTTTCTGTTTTCCGCTTTCTGCTTTCCGCTTTCTTCCTAAAATGTATTACTTACCAACCACCACTACATGAAAACTGCCGGGTATTTGCTGGGGCCGTGGATGGGCATTTTCAGCAGTTGGCGCTACAGGTTTCATTTGTGAGGTAGGCAAATATATTTTGTGGGTATAAGTGTCAACCGCTATTGTCCTTGCTCCGGGTTCAGTGGCGATGTTTTCTACAAACTCAAACTTGCTTGCGCTTAATTCGCGTATTACGGATATTGTACCTTCACCATTTGAGCTATACGCAAGTTTTAATTTGGGGTCAAAGGCAGTACCATCGCAGCGGCCGATGGGGAATTTCGCTAAAATATTGCCGTTTGTGGCATCCAAAACTATCATGGTTTGATTGCCGCCGCAACCAATGAACAGGCGTTCGGTTTTACGGTCTATCGCAAGCCCTGATGGCTCCTCGCCGCCTTCAAGTTTCCACCTGTTTAAAATTTTATAGGTTGCTGCATCTATTTCTACCTCTTCGTTGGTATCCTCAATATTCACAAACACCTTTCCTTTGCCATCGGATACGCCGGTTTCGGGTTTTCCGCCTAATGGTATGGTGGCAACAACACTATCTGTAGCCGCATCAACAACAGTAGCTTCTTTGCTCCGGCCATTAAACGCGTACACTTTTTTCGAAAAATCATCATAAAAAATAGCGTCAGGATTTGTGCCGGCATTTACAATTTTTAAAACCTTGTTTGTTTTAAGGTCAAACACTGTAATGTTATTAGCGCCCCCATTGCTGGTATAACCCTTGTTAAATTCGTGGGCGATGGCTATACCATGCACACCTTTGGTATCAGGGATATAACCGATTGAATCGCCGGTGGCGGCATTTAAAATATTTACCTGCCTGCCATGCGATACATAAATGCGTTTACCCGCCCCATCGGCAGTAATATAATCCCATCCGCCCGAACTGTGGATAGGGAAGTCAGCTAAAACGTGAAAGCCTGTTTTTTCCTGGGCAAATACATGGGCAGGGATGCCAATAGCCATGCTAAACATTAGCATGAAAAGCAGTTTAATAATTGATTTCATGATTTTAAATTTTTTATATAAGTACGCAAACATTCTGTATAAATACTGGATAACATAGTCCGAAAGTCAGAAAAGTCCGAAAGTCAGAAAGTAGCTTCAACAATTTATGCTTGCAAGGTAAAAATTACGCATCGTTTCACCCAATATAAGTGCATTCACATATTTCTTTTCGCCTTTCGGTAACATAGTACCCCTTTGTCCGAAGGACTCCAATGGAGGGGACTTAGCCGACTTATTTACTGCCCCCAGCCCCGGTATCATCGGGCACCGGCGTATTATTGTCCTGCTCGTCTTTATCCTTCTTAAATTCAAGCTTACCGAATTTATACATCAAACTGATGCCGAAAGAGCGCTGCGGCATTTCCCGCAGGTTGGTTTGATTAAAATTAGCCCCGTAAGTATTCGATTGTATTTTTACATACTGGCTGAACGGATTGGCGGCCGTTAAGCCTATACTTGCCTTTTTATTAAATATTTGCTTGCGTACAGCAAAATTGTAGAATAAAAACGCCGGGTTATTCCCTTGTATTGTTCTTTGCGATGAACGGTAGTTTATAAAAAATTCAGCGGCAAGGTCTTTCGCAAATTCATAGCTGGTATTCAAATTTATACGGTAGGTAAAACCGCTTACTTCGGGCATCCCCGGGTTGCTGGTTATCCTGTCGGCAAAAAACATATTCGACCGGAAGGTTAATTTGCCAACAGGGAGCGAGCCAAACAAATTCACGCCTTCGGTTACTTCCCGGCCTATATTGTACCTTCGGGAAAGCGAAACATTTGTGTAGGTGGTATCGCCTATCTTTAAATTCGGATAAAAGGTAGTGAACGATTGCAGGTCGTTGGTATTGTACCTGTAAAAACCGGCTATGTAAATATTTGCGCCTTTACTAAATGTTTTATTATAACCAAGTTCAAAATTATGTCCTAATTCAGGTTTCAGGTCCGGGTTGCCGGTGCTGATATTATGCGGGTCGCTGATATTATAAAATGGGTTAAGCGAGTTATATTCAGGGCGTTCCAGCCTGTAGGAGTAACCAAATTTAATGCTTTGCGTTTTATCCAGTTTATGCGACAACACAAACGATGGCGCTAAAATATTATAGGACGGTATAGTGGTATTTGGAAAATCAGAAGTAGAGCTTGTGTATTCATCCCGTAAACCTGCTTTTCCGTCAATAAAATTGTTAAACAACGAAAAGGTTGCCGACAGGTAATAAGCATATATTTTACGGCCGTAATTAAAACTATACGTTTGGAATGGGTTAGGCTGGTAAACACCGTTGTTCAGGGTTTGTGTGACTACCGAATTGCTTATGTTTTCGATAGTCGCCTTTCCCCCTGTTTCAATGGTGAAATTTTTGGTAAAAGGTTGGGTATAATCAACCGATACGTCTATTTCCCTGTCGGTGCCTGGGTTGCTTCCGATTGAACCCGATGCCGGGAATGT
>DATCES010000093.1:0-2357 GCA_036509935.1 Mucilaginibacter sp. | reverse complement strand
TCGCCCTCAATTTCATAAAATATCCGCCCCTGGCAAAATGGGTAGCCGAACTTATCAATAAAACCCCCGGCAGCCCCTGCGTGTTCAAAATGATTTTTTTGTCCGAATGCTTTTATTTTAGGGGCAGCCGCAGCTATTAAGGGGTCGTTTTCCATTAAAGCTATAACCGGGGTTATCCAGCCCGGCGAAACTTCAACATCCGAATTAAGCAGAATATAATAGTCAGCATCCACCAGCGCCAATATTTTATTGTAACCGCCGGTAAAACCATAATTCCGGTCGTTTTGGATAATCTTTATTGATGGATATTCGTGCCGTATAAACTCAACAGAGCCATCAGTGGACGCGTTATCTCCAATTATGATCTCCAGATTTGGCCACACGGAACTTAAAACCGATGGTAGAAATTGTTGAAGATGGTTAATGCCGTTCCAGTTTAAAATAACAACAGCTACTTTGGGGGTATCATTGGTCATTGGGTCATTGGTCATTGAGTCATTGGTCAGCCGGGATTTTCCATTGTGTTTCCAATATGTTTTATATAGGTGTTTAGCTTAAGATGAATTGTGCTAAGTTTATTTAAATATTCGGAATGTTTATCTTCAGAAATCAAATTCCTGGTTTTAGCTTTATTTATCCAACCTTTTGTTTCGATAAGAGAACCACGGCTAAAGAAGCAGAAGCTTTTATTCTCTTTATAATGATATCGGCCAAAGCCTTCTGCAATATTTGCCCCGATTGAATCAGCAGCCCTTACTAATTGTTTTCCTAAAGTATCCTTTGCAAAATAATCCCATTCCAAAACAGTAAACCAAATCTCATCTGAAAATGATTCCGCTAATGAATATATTTCTAAATCTTCTAAACGATTACTCATGTTGATTTTTAATAAATATTTAACCAATTGAACAAAACAACACTGTTTAACAACTAATGGCCAATGACCAATGACTAATGAATGCCTAACGGTTTTATTTTCCATCTCCGGTGCGACCATAGCCAGTATTCTGGCCGTTCTTTTATTAATGATTCCAGGTACTTCACGTGTATTTCTGTAATTTCGTAAGGTTTGGTCTGTTCGGGGTGTTCCACCAGGGGCACAAAGGTATAGGTATAATACCCTCTTTTTATTAAATCAATTCTATAAAATATTACAACGCAATCCCTCACTTTTGTCAGCTTTTCAACGCCAAGGAATACTGCTGTTTGCTGGTTAAGGAAAGTTGTAAAATATTTGGCATCCTCGCGGGTGGGTGTCTGGTCTGATGCGAGCACGGTAAAAGTAAGTTCATTTTTATATTCAATCATTTTACGAAGTGTTTGCCGCATGGAGATCATTGTAGCCCCAAAACGGGAACGGGTACTGTTAAAAAAATCCGTGAAAATTTCATTTGATTGCGGTTTATAAACAATCATCTTTCTATTATTTGTAAGGAAACCAAAACTTAAACACGCCATCTCCCAGTTGCCATAATGGCCTGCCGCCGCTATAATACTTTTCCCCTGTTTAAAATAATGTTCCATTAATTCAGGGTTGGTGCATATCATGCGGCGATGAACTTGTTTTGCCGGCATACTGATTGATTTGATGGTTTCCATCATCAGATCGGCCATATATTTGAAATATTTTCTTTCAATCAGTTTTCGTTCGATGCCTGATTTTTCAGGGAAGGAATTACGCAGGTTCTCCCGTACAACCTTTCGGCGATAACCCGCGACGTGATAAAGCAGGATAAATAAAAGATCGGCTACAAGGTACAAAAACCAAAAAGGCAGTAATGAAACAAGGTACAAAAAGAATGTACCTAATCTTGAAAGCCCTTTTTTTATCATTATTTTCGTCCCGTTTTAGCTGCAAACATAAAATATATGATTGAAAAAGGCGCTGTTTTACCCATGTTTTATCTGCCACCGGTTGAATATTTTATTCAGATGAATACTTATAGGCCTGGCATACTGATAGAAAGGGAAGAACATTTTCCGAAACAAACCTGCCGTAACCGTGCCAGTATTTTTTCGCCCGATGGCGTGCTTGTTTTATCAGTACCGGTTTTAAGGGGTTCAAAAAATCATACCAAAGTAAAAGATGTAAAAATAAGCTATGATTTTAACTGGCAGCGCCTGCACTGGCTCAGCCTGCAGGCATGCTATCGCCGTTCAGCTTATTTTGAATATTACGAGGATGAATTTGCCCCGTTTTACCATAAGAAATTCGATTTTCTTTTTGATTATAACCAACAGCTTTTGCAGTTTATATTAAAATCAATAAAACTTAAAGTAGATTTAAATTATACGGAAAGCTACGAAGCCGGATACCCTTTGCTGGCAGACTTCAGGGATAATTTCAATCCCAAACA
>DATCES010000092.1:0-3887 GCA_036509935.1 Mucilaginibacter sp. | reverse complement strand
GCAGCGGCTTAAGCATTATTGATTTTAAGGTTATGTATTAACGCAACACTTAAGTAATTAGTGCAGGCTAATCACCGCTTATCGTATTGATCTTTTTCACATACAATTCATCCACCAAGATAATTAAAATGGCAAGCATCGGCACTGCTAAAAGAATCCCCAGGGCGCCGGATAAGGTGCCCATAATTAACTGGCTGATGAGCGTTAAGGCCGGCGGCAGGTTGATCATCTTTTTCTGAATTACAGGGGTGACTATATTAACGACAATAGTTTGCGATATGATGTACACTATTGCTACTATTACGGCTGTGCCGGTACTGATGGTAAATCCAAGTAAAACACCCGGTATCATGGCAATCAATGGCCCTATATTGGGGATGATCTCCAATATCCCGGTGATCAGCCCCAGCACCAGGGCAACAGGCACTCCTATAATAGTTAAGCCAAGTGTAATCAGAATAGTGATCAGCACCATAGACAGCAGCATCCCTTTAAGCCAGCCTCTAAGGGAAAGGCTGATACGGTCCATAATATATGTGGTCACTGGTTTTTTATTTGCAGGGACCACCGCCAGGATGCCATTTTTATAAAGCGACGGACTGGCTGTAAAAAATATGCCCAGGAATAAAATAATATACATATTGCCCAATACGCCAAAACTGGTACTGAAAAAAGCTTGCGCCGTATCAAGCAGCGTCTTTGAATTATCGCCTGATGAATATTCGATCAGTTTTTGCCCGGCAAGGGTTTGGTCGAGCCTGGCTTTGGCTGTGTTTATAGTATGGGGGAGCGTACTGCTTAATTGGGCAATCTGGGATTGTATTTTAGCGCCAATAAACCAAACCAGCGCGCCAAAGAGTACAATAGTCCCGGCAACAGATATGATCATGGCAAATTTCCGGCTAAGCCTGGTTTTACGTTCAATTAAATCCCCCAGACCATGAAAATAAACGGCGATAAGCGATCCGGCCAGCGCCATCAGTAATACATTAAAGGCAACACGGGCTATTAATATGAACACAACCAGCAATGCCACTATAGCAACGGTGTGCCATACTTTTGCAATATAGGATAACTCTTTTTTTGTAGGATCAGAAGATTTTTTGTCTGTTAGCATGGCACAATTACTTATGGCGGTAAATTAAAGGTACTATTATTCTTTAATTTTTTGACTATCCATGTATTAACTTTGGGTTTTATAGTCAGTATAAAATAGTTAATAAAAAAACCTGCGGCAATATGCAGGTGGTTTAAAACACTCCCCAACTGGTCGAAGTATGTTGGGCAGGGCAGCAGGGTAAAGGCTACTTCGCCCCAAAATGATTTAAGCTGAAAGCTTAAATATTGCCTGTATGGGTATGTGAGGTTTTTAGCCCCCGCAATTATTAAGCTGAAAGGTTAACATATTGGAGGTCTAAGTTACGCTTTGCTAAACTTGGACCAGGTTGGGGTTTTATGTTTTCATAATTAGAATTTAACACTGGCTCAAAAACATTTATTATTAAACTAATGGCTCTATAGATTTTAACTGATCTTGTCGCTTTGCGCTCTCCCAATTATCATCAAGTTCTTTTTGGTGCAGTGCGGTCCACTCAATAACCAAACCTAAAACACGCGGAGGTAATTTTCCGCTTATCAATTCTAATTTGTTAATATCTATCAAGCCCTCATATTCCGCATAAACCGCATGAAAATGTGGCGGGTTATGGTCGCGGTAAAACATGCGTATTACTATGCCTAAGAAGGAGCTAATTTGTGGCATACTTTAAATTTTCAGCAAGAATATCTTCGGGATCTTTTCCTAATATCTCTGCATAAATAGCTAAGGAATCAATTTCTAATTCATCACTCCAGGCCACTGAATAACCGGTAGTATATACCTTGTTAAATGAATCTTCATTTTGCAGAACGGAAAAGATCCCGTTTGCAATGAAATTTTTCAAGTCAATAATTCCCGAAACATCATCATCAAATGAAACCTGCAATTTATAGTCGTTCAATGGATTTACATTAATAACTTTCATGATCTATCACTAAAATTAACCTTATTAACTATTTTCCATAGGTTGTCAATATCAACCTTGACACCTTTACCTGCTTTAATATCTTCATCACCTTGTTGTATCATTTTAACAAATTCAGGGTTATAAGGCGATTTCTCATCTTCAAAAGAGATTTTAAAAGCTTTCATAGCGGCTAATTGCTCCTCGCTATCCGGATGAACCATCAGTGTTTCCATACTACAAAGTTAAAAATATTTTGACCAAAAATCATTTCAGTGATTGGATTTGCGAACTTTTTCAAAAGTTCGCAAATCCAATCACGTAATCAACTCAATCAACTATCCACTAATTCAATAATTAATCCCTAATTTAGTGTCCTGTTTACAGTTAATCCTAAATTAATCAATTATGCTAATTTATAAAGCTTTTTTACCAAAGGCAGTGCGGATGTTTTGCCTGTTATTAATTGCCGTGCTATTTACTTTTAAAGGATTTGGCCAGCAGGGCCGTACCGTTGCCGATTTTGATAGGGGCTGGCATTTTCATTTGGGCGATATGTCCGATGGTGAAAAAACAAGCCTGAACGTTACGGGCTGGCGCGTGCTTAACCTGCCGCATGATTGGAGTATAGAAGGAAAATTCAGTAAAGATAACCCTGCCACCCCGGGAGGCGGCGCATTGCCCGGCGGTATTGGCTGGTACCGTAAAACATTTACCGTGCCGGCATCGTCCAAAAACAAAATGGTTTATATTGATTTTGATGGGGTTTACCAAAAAAGCGATGTTTGGATAAACGGGCACCACCTGGGTTTCAGGCCAAACGGTTATATTTCGTTCAGGTATGAATTAACGCCTTACTTAAATTTTGGGGGCGCAAATACAATTGCTGTTAAGGTTGATAATTCTGCTCAGCCAAATTCCAGGTGGTATTCGGGCTCGGGTATTTACCGGAATGTTTGGCTGGTTACTACCAGCAAAATAGCTGTTGACCATTGGGGCACTTACGTAACCACGCCGCTTATTACCGATAGGTTTGCTACCGTTAATTTAAATATACAGCTACGCAACAATACAGGCAAAAGGCAAAATATAACGGTAAATACGTCAATTATAAATGCGGATGGCAAAGTGGTATCAAATCTTATTTCGCCATTGGTTATAAAAGATACCGTTAACCTGCTAACACAAAATATAAATGTGGGCAAGCCCAAGCTATGGTCGGTAGCCGATCCTTATTTGTATAAAGTAGTTACCAAAGTTTCCGTTCATGGCATTGGTACTGCCGATACTTATACCACCCCCCTCGGCATGCGCTATTTTAATTTTGATGCCGATAAAGGTTTTTCCCTGAACGGCAAGTCTATAAAAATACTGGGCGTTTGCGACCACCATGACCTGGGCAGTTTGGGTGCTGCTATTAACACCCGCGCCCTTGAACGCCAATTACAAATGTTAAAGGCCATGGGCTGTAACGGCATCCGTACCTCGCATAACCCGCCCGCGCCCGAGTTGCTGGACCTTTGCGATAAAATGGGATTTATTGTAATGGACGAGGCTTTTGATTGCTGGGAATGGAGAAAAACTAAATACGATTACCATTTATATTTTAAAGAATGGCACAAACGCGACCTTGAGGACCAGGTACTCCGCGACCGTAACCATCCCAGCGTATTTATATGGAGCATTGGCAACGAGGTACCCCAGCAGGGCGATACCAGCGCTTTACGCCTGGCGCCGGAACTTGCAGGCATAGTTCATAGCCTTGACAAAACACGGCCAATTACCACCGCCAACAATAATCCCGGCAAGGACAATAAAATTATCGAATCAGGCGCGCTTGACCTGGTGGGATATAATTACCATGAGGACGATTATGCTGCGTTT
>DATCES010000091.1:0-3223 GCA_036509935.1 Mucilaginibacter sp. | reverse complement strand
GAACGCCTCTCCCCTGCCGAACGCGAGATTGAAAAAGTTTTGCGCCCGCAGGTATTTGAAGACTTTACCGGCCAGCATAAAATATTAGCAAATTTAAAGGTTTTTGTACAGGCCGCCCGCCAGCGGGGCGAAGCGCTTGACCATGTGCTGCTGCATGGCCCACCGGGATTGGGCAAAACAACGCTATCCTATATTATTGCAAATGAAATGGGGGTTGGCATAAAAATAACCTCCGGCCCGGTATTGGACAAACCGGGCGACCTTGCCGGTTTGCTTACAAATTTAGAAACCGGCGATATTTTATTTATTGACGAGATACACCGCCTTAGCCCGCTGGTTGAAGAGTATTTATACTCGGCTATGGAAGATTTTAAGATTGATATTATGTTGGAGAGCGGGCCAAATGCGCGTTCGGTACAAATCTCGCTCAACCCTTTCACCCTTGTTGGCGCTACTACCCGGTCGGGTTTGCTTACCGCCCCGTTACGGGCCAGGTTTGGCATAAATTCGAGGTTGGAATATTACGATGCCAAGCTATTAACCACTATTGTGCTGCGCTCGGCATCCATATTAAAAACACCAATAAATGATGAAGGCGCTTATGAAATTGCCCGGCGCAGCCGTGGCACGCCGCGTATTGCAAATGCACTGTTGCGCCGTACGCGCGATTTTGCCCAGATAAAAGGCGATGGCAATATTGATACTGCCATTGCAAAGTATGCATTGAACGCGCTCAACGTTGATGAACATGGTTTAGACGAAATGGATAATAAAATTTTAACCACCATTATCGACAAGTTTAAGGGCGGTCCGGTTGGCTTAAAAACAATAGCGACCGCTGTTGGCGAAGATGAGGGCACCATTGAAGAGGTTTACGAACCTTTTTTAATACAGGAAGGTTTTTTAATGCGCACCGCCCGGGGGCGCGAGGTTACTGAATTTGCTTATAAACATTTAGGCAAAATAAAACTGGGCGGGAACCCATCTTTATTTTGAAAAAAAACTTCATTTCCTTTACTCTTAATCAAATGAAAAGTAAAATTTTTATTAAAAGGATACTCGTTTTAGCAGCGCTAACATTTAGTTTAGTAGCTTTTGCAAATGCCCAAAGCTCATTCAGGGTTGGTGTGGCTGGTTTAAACCACGACCATATCTACAACATATTAAACGCGTATAGCAAGGGACAGGTTAACCTGGTTGGCATTGCCGAACCGAACAAACACCTTTGGGAAAAATATGGAAAACAGTTTCATGTGCCGGATTCGCTTTTCTTTACCGACCTGAAAACAATGGCGCTTAAATGCCGGCCGGATATTGTTTTGGGTTACAATGCTGTTGGCAACCATGTGGATATTGTTGACGTGTGCGCGCCGCTTGGCATCCCGGTTATGGTTGAAAAACCATTGGCCGCAACTTTAGCCCAGGCCAAACGGATAGAAACTTTGGCCAACCAATATCACATCAATGTTTTAACAAATTACGAAACTACCTGGTACCCATCTTATCAGGAGGAATACAACCTCATTAACAAAGACAGTATTGGCCCTATTCGTAAAATGGTGGTACACGATGGCCACCAGGGCCCAAAAGAAATTGGTTGCAGCCCGGAGTTTTTAAGCTGGCTGACTGATCCTGTTTTAAACGGTGCCGGCGCACTGAATGATTTTGGCTGCTATGGCGCCGACCTGATGACGTGGCTGATGCACGGTGAAAAACCAATTGCTGTTACAGCTATCGCCAGGCACTATAAACCAGGCATTTACCCAAAGGTTGAGGATGATGCCACAGTTATAGTTGAATATCCGGCAACAACCGGACAAATAGAAGCATCGTGGAGCTGGCCTTTTGGCATTAAAGACCTGGAAGTTTTTGGGGAAAAGGGATATTTACATGGGCTTGACGGAAATAATTTAACCATGCGCATGCGCGAAAATATTATAACTGTAAGAAAAGTTACCCCCCTGGCTGCGCCGGATGATAGTCCAATCTCCTATTTTACGGCGGTACTTGCCGGAACAATTAAGGCTGACGATGACCGCTCTTCGCTAAAATATAACATGATTGTAATGGAAATATTAGATGCTGCAAAAAGATCGATCAAGGAGGGGAAACGGATTGTTTTGTAGTTGTATGAACCGGGATTTTTGGATTTTAAAGATTCTTTGGATAATAAGATGAAATTAATTCAAACTTTTCTGTTCGGCCCAATCTTTTCTATCCAAAAGCCAGGGCAAACGCATCTAAATTATTAAACAAAGTTTTCTTTTTATGATGTGCCGTTAGGCACATTTGGTTGGTAGAATGTTTATTTAAAAATTCACCAAGCGTTCCAATGGGAACGCCTCGTGTTTTGATTTTGCATTTCTACCAACCAAAAGTCCCGATGGGACTAAAAAATCCTTAAATTTTATATTCTGATACCCTAAAATCTTTAAAATAAATTTAGATGCGTTTGCCCTGGTGGCCTATTACTTTTGCATTGCTATTTCTCCCTATTTGTAAATTACCCTGATTGGAGATTTCTGTGGCTTTTTAGTCAACGCCATTTAGCTTTTGCCGCACAAAGCCCCACTGAATAATTTTTCGCTTTACTGTGAGTGAATAATTTGGCTGAATATCCCCGGTTTGCAGCACAAGTGAAAATTGCCCGAGGTTTATTATGGCGGCATTTGAAAACGGCATCGAACTTCCGGCGGCGGTGGTATCTTTACAAACCATATTAGTTTGCAAATAAAGCTGATTTGGCGCTAACGACCACGGCACGGCAGCCGTTGTTTGGGTTATACAATCGAAATTGGAATAGGTACAGGTATTGTTTGCATTAAAAATAAAATCCTGCGTGCAGGCGGTGCCAAATGTAACAGTGGAATCTGCGGTGTTGCCTGTCCAATAAGTAACCTGCACCGATGACAGTTGCCATTGCCCCCCGGTAAAAAGGGCCTGTATGGGGCTTTGGCCATCTTTTTTACATGAATTGATAACCAGGGCAATAAATATACCGGTTAAAACAAGCAACAGGCGTTTATTTTTCATTTGTAATATAACGCAAAAATAAAAAATCCCTTTCATTAACAGGGGGTAATAATAAAGTTGAAACAGGAATATTTTATTTCCTATATATTTGCTTCAGCATTAAACTTAAAGTAAAAACAATATGATACCAGTAAAAGGCTTTGCTGCTACCAAAGCAAAAATCCCTTTAGCGCCTTTTAAATTTGAACGC
>DATCES010000090.1:0-9133 GCA_036509935.1 Mucilaginibacter sp. | reverse complement strand
AGTCATGATTATAAATTATCCAAGATCATGGCTAATGAAAAATACCAGGATTATCTCAACCTTGAACTGGTGAATATAAGTAACAATGTTAATCAGGCACAAGATACCCCTCTTGAACTTCCCCTGACATGGACTTCTAATAAAACTGATCTGGTAGAGCTGATCTATGCTTTGGTTGCTTTAGGGGTATTTAATAACGGAAATGCTGACATTAAATCAGTGATCAATTTCTTTCAGCATATTCTACAGGTGGACCTTGGGGCCTATTACCATAAATACACCGATATTACCCGGAGGAAAAAGGAACATACTGCCTTTTTGGATAAACTCAAAGTTGCACTTTTAAAGCGCATCGATGAAAAATTTGCCCTCGATGAGCCTATACAGCAATCAATGCACTTTAATTAAGCCATAATTGACAAAATATAGCCGGTTTTAAGTATATCTCCTGATATTTCCAATAAAAAACACCTACCTCATGTACAAGGTGTGAATTTTAAATTGTTGACACCCTCACCTTTGTTGCCGGGTTATCACATGGAGTGGTAACTTTTAAACTAAAATCCTATGTTGTCTTCGATTTCCTGGCAGCACTATTTGGCAGCCATAATTATTCTATCCCTTTCTTATTACGGGTATGTAGTACTTCGTTATTACCAAAAAGAAATTAGCAACCTGTTTAATCGCAAGCAAGATGCCACGGCACTATTCTCAAATGTTCAAACCGGGCCCTATCAGGTGATGGGCAATGCGAAATCAGATAATGGAGTAACCATCACCGAATCTCAGGACTTGGTTTTTTCCGAACCATTAGAAGATCATCCGGCAGCAGGTGCAACCATTGCAGCGGACATTACCCCATCGCAGGAATTAGCGGTTGAGGCCGGTAATTTAATAGATGCTTTTAAAGAGATTGATAACAAGCCGGAGTTTATAACCCTGCTTCGGATATTGATCGGATCTTATAAAAGATATAAGGATGAAATTGATTTGCCAGTAGCGCTGAACCGTGTTGTGGAATTATCCAAAGAAAAACTAATGTTTCCCATTGCCTTGACGGATCTGCAAGGTAGCTGGGCATAACGCTTATTAAATCTATAACCCATTTTAAATTAATCATTATGGAATTTCAAAAAACAAACCTCCGTTTAAGAACGGTAACCTTTTTCAAGCAGGTGATAGCAATAATTTCCATGTTGCTGATTAGCCTGTCCCTTTACGCTCAGGATGGTAACGCTGGCATAACCCAAGCTACAACACAGGTTAAAGGCTATTTTTCAACCGGCACCAGTTTAATGTATGCCATTGGCGCGATCATGGGATTAGTCGGTGCTATAAAAGTCTTTAAAAAATGGAATGACGGTGAGCATGATACGGGCAAGGTGGCATCAAGTTGGTTTGGTAGCTGCATATTTCTTGTCGTCGTTGCAACGGTTTTAAAATCATTTTTTGGAGTATAGCATAAATAAAAGATTATGTCAATCTATCAGATCAATAAGGGTATTAACAAACCCATAGAGTTCAAAGGGCTCAAAGCACAATATATTGGTTATCTCGCAGTAGGTTTGGTGGCGTTATTAATTGGTTTTGCAATCATGTACCTGATAGGCGTACCTGTTTATTGGTGCATTATCGTAGTTGCCGGATTGGGGAGTGCCTTATTTTACCAGGTATTCAGGTTAAGCGATAAATACGGAGAACATGGTTTGATGAAAAAAGCAGCCAAGCATTATTTGCCCAACCATTTAAAATTTAATTCCCGGAGGATTTTTTTACGACTAAAAAAATAATTATGGCATCACATAGTAAAGCGGAACAAGTATTCCCCATTTATAAAGTTGAACATCAATGTATGATCTCAGCGCAAGGCGATTTGACAATTGGTTACAAAGTCAATCTACCGGAAATATTTACATTGTCTAATGACGAGTATCATGCTTTTCATGAAGTATTGATCAAAGCTTTAAAATTGCTACCTAAAAACAGCATTTTTCATAAACAGGATTGGTTTATAAATGACCGGTACGAAGCTGTCTTTGCACAGGATAATCAGGAAAATGTTAAAACATTTCTATCTCATTCAAGTGAGCGATATTTTCATGAAAGAGCTTATTTACATCATCACTGTAATATCTATTTAACTAAAAAGCCGGATAAATTTAAAAGGTATTCAAGTGGGGTGAGTTTGCTGATGCGCAAACGCATTGTTCCGGTTCAAACGACTTGTGATGAGTTATTCAGGGATTTTGAAGACAGCGCAGGTCAATTTATAAGAGTTTTAGAAGATAGTGGGTTAATATCGTTAACCAGGTTAAATGATGACGAACTGACCGGAACTATGAAAACACCGGGCGTTTTAGAACAATATTGTTTTCTATTGAATAAGGATCAATCACCTGTTTTGAAGGATATTCATATTGAGGACGAAATTAGAATTGGCGACAATCATTGCCAGCTCTATACTTTAAGTGATGCGGAAGACCTGCCGCCACTGTGCGGCCCCCGGATAACTTATGATAAATACAGTACAGATAAAACAAAATTCAGCACTGGCTTCGCCACACCGATAGGAACATTGCTTAAATGTAATCACCTGTATAACCAATACATTTTTATTGAGGATAGCCAGCAAACCATTAAGAAACTGGAAGCTAAGAAATTACGACTTCAATCACTTTCAGCTTACTCCCGCGAAAATGCAATTGGCCGCGATGCTACCCACGATTTTTTAAATGAAGCCATCAGCCACCAACGTTTACCTGTTAAAGCCCACTTCAATATTTTGGCCTGGACGGATACCCCTGCTAATTTAAAGGATCTGAAAAACAAGGTCAGTTCATCATTGGCACAGATGGATGCACAGCCAAAGCAGGAAACAGACGGCGCGGCACAAATTTGGTGGTCAGGATTGCCGGGTAATGAAGCCAGCTTTCCTATGAATGACACCTTTGATACCTTTGTTGAGCAAGCTACCTGTTTCCTAAATCTCGAAACAAACTATCAATCCAGCATTAGCCCATGTGGTATTCGCTTGGGTGACCGCTTATCGGGTAAGCCGGTTCATGTTGATATTAGTGATGCCCCCATGACCAAAGGGATAACCACAAACCGCAATAAATTTATTTTAGGTCCTTCGGGTAGCGGTAAATCTTTTTTTACCAATCACATGCTGCGTAGTTATTTTGAACAAGGCTCCCACGTAGTTATCGTAGACGTAGGACATAGCTATCAGGGTTTATGTGAATTTGTAGGCGGCTATTATTTTACCTATACTGAGAAAGACCCCATCAGCTTTAACCCATTTTATGTTCCCGAAGGCGACAACCTGGACACGGAAAAAAGAGAAAGCATAAAAGCCATGATCCTTGCCTTATGGAAAAAGGAAGACGAAGGGGTACAACGCGCTGAATATGTGGCTATATCAGATGCGCTGTATCATTATTTTGAAAAGCTAAAATTCCAAACGGACATATTCCCTTGCTTCGACAGCTTCTATGAATTTCTATCAAATGAGTTTTATGAAACAATGAAGCAATCAAAAGTGAAAGATATTCGTTTTGATATTGACAATATGCTGTTTGTATTAAAACCATACTACAAAGGCGGCGAATATGCCTACCTGTTGAATGCAAAAGAGAACCTTGATTTACTACAGAAGCGCTTTATTGTTTTTGAATTAGATAATATAAAAGACCACCCAATTTTATTTCCGGTTGTTACCCTGATAATTATGGAAACATTTGTTTCTAAGATGCGAAAGTTGAGTAAGGAGACCCGTAAAATGATATTAATTGAAGAAGCATGGAAAGCGATTGCACGGGAAGGTATGGCAGAATATATCAAATATCTGTTCAAAACGGTCCGTAAATATTTTGGTGAAGCCATTGTGGTAACACAGGACATTGAAGATATTATAAGTTCACCGGTAGTTAAGCAAGCCATTATTAATAACAGCGACTGTAAAATATTGCTTGACCAGCGAAAATATCAAAATGACTTTCCCAAAGTTCAACAGCTATTAGGTATCACGGACAAGGAAACAGCGTTAATAATGAGTATGAACAGGAACAACGATGAAAAACTCCAATACAAAGAAGTATTTATTAGCCTAAACGGCCAATTATCAAAAGTTTACCGTACAGAAGTAAGCCGGGAAGAATACTGGACTTATACAACGGAATCATCGGAAAAAGCCAAAGTACATGCCTACGCTAAAAAGTATGGCAGTATGCAATTGGGTATAGCCGCGATTGTCAGGGAAGAATTAGAGAAAGCAGCATAATTAAAACGAACCAATATGAAAAGATCAACCATTTTAATCGTCCTTATTGCCCTCTTATTTATCAGGTGCAAAAGTGCAAGTAATGATGATGTATCGGGCACATATACTAATGAATCTAAAAGCGAATACAGTATTGCATCGGATACTTTAATCATTACAGCCATTAATAAAGAGAACAAAAACTATTTAATAGAACACCGTACTGGTTTTCAAAAGATCAGAAATAAAGAATTGCAACCCAAACAATTCAAACAGGAAAAATGGCAAGCCAGTTGGAATGAGGATACAAAAGTGCTGTCAGAAACAGACTTGGGAAGACAACTTACCCTAAAGCCAGACAACGTTACTTTTGTTATTAAAGATTCCGAGTTCAGGAAAATCAAATAAATAATACCGACAATTTTAAAGTTAGTTCTTGCCTTTAGGCAAGGATACGGGAGGCTTTTATGAAAATTTTAAAGATTAAAATCATTTTAGTACTGGTGTTAATAAGCTTATTTACAGCGGTTAGTACAGTTAAAGCGCAATTTTTAATAAGCGAGGTAATCAAGCTAACGGTTACTAAGGTTATAAAAGCGATTGATTTGAAAGTTCAGCGTATGCAGAACAAAACAATCTGGCTTCAAAATACTCAAAAGGTAATTGAAAATCAGATGTCCAAAACAAAACTGACCGAAATTTCAGGCTGGACAGAAAAGCAAAAACAATTGTATAGCAACTACTATACGGAATTGTGGAAGATCAAATCTGCTATTTCAAATTATCAGCGGATTAAGGATATTACTATGAAACAAGTAGCCTTAGTGGGCGAATACCGCCAGGCTTGGGCTTTATTTCGGCAGGATAACCATTTTAAACCACAGGAATTAACTTATATGCAGCAGGTTTATTCCGGGATTTTAGATGCCAGTGTTAAGAATCTGGACGAGATCATGCTCGTTGTTAGTCCTACTAAAACGCAAATGACAGATGAACAGCGTTTGGAATTGATTAATCATGCCAGTGATCACCTCGATGAAAATTATAACGATATGCACCAGTTCAATAATCAGGGTATTCAATTAAGCCTGCAACGGAGTAAGGATTTAAACGACACGCAATCAATTAAAAAACTTTATGGAATCAATTAAACGCTTGAAAATTCACGCAGATGAGATCCGCCGGAAAAGTAAAAAATTACTTGCATTTGTGATGATGACCGTAACAGCATCGGCTATTGCCACTACATTAAAGGCGCAAACCTTCGCCGAATGGTTTGACCAAAAGAACACGCAGACAAAGTATTTGTTACAGCAAATTGCCGCTCTTCAGATTTATGCCGCCTACTACAAGCAAGGTAATAACATTGCACACAATGGCTTAAGTTCAATTTCTGGCTCACTCACCTCAGAAAATGGTTTACATACTACTTATTACAATAACCTAAAAAATGTTAATCCAGCCGTGAAAAACAATAAACAGGTAAGCGATATCATGCAATGGCAAAAAGATATTCTTACCCGCATGAGTAACCTGGATAAAACGGCCAACCTGAATGAAAACGAAAGACAATATATCGTGCAGGTAAAATCAGCCTTGTTTAAAGACTGTAATGGGCAAATTACTGAATTGCAAAATGTGGTTACTGATAATAAACTTCAAATGAGTGATGAGGAAAGATTAAAACACATCGGCGTAATTCATACGGCGATGCAGGATAATTACCGTTTTGCGTCATCATTTGCAGATCAGGTTAAAGTTTATGCTTTCCAACGGGTGCAGGAAAACAACAATATAATAACGGAGAAGAAAATTTACGGTATTCAATAATAGCAGTATGACAAAGCATTTAAAACATATTATCATTATCCTGGTGCTTTTTACCTGTCTTGGAATAGCGAAAAAGAGCGAGGGCCAGGTGCAGGAAATGCAGCAGTTGATTTTGGATATAGAAAAGCTGACCCAATTAAAGGGAATCCTTACCGATATGAAAACTGGCTATCAAATTTATAATCAGGGTTACGGTAGTATTTCGCAATTGTCAAAAGGGAATTTTGACTTGCATAGCGTTTACCTCAATGGCTTGCTATCTATTAGCCCGGCGGTTAGGAATTATGGCAGGATTGCAGAAATAATTACCCAACAGGCCAGTTTGATCAGTGAGTATAAAAGTTCCTATAAACAGTTCAGGCAAAGCGGTACGTTCAGCGTAAGTGAACTAAGTTACATAAGTGATGTCTATACACAATTGGTAACCCAAAGTTTGGAGAATCTTAACGAATTGACTAATGTGTTAACAGCGGGCAAATTACGCATGTCTGATGATGAGCGCATGAGCGCGATAGACCGCATCTATGGGAGCAGTTCTGATAAGCTCCAGTTTCTCCGGCACTTTAACAGGCAAGGGGCGGTACTCAGACTACAGCGAAGTAAGGATATAGGCGATACGCGAACGCTCAAACAACTTTATGGTATAAATAACTAATCCAAATTTTATGAAGAAGAAGGTTTATTTAACCGCAATAATTGCGGTATCGGGGATCGCTTTTCCTTTATTTTCCAAAGCAGCGGGGTTAGCCACTGATATTCAAGGCTTACAGGGAACGCTAAACGGTGTATACAATGATATGCTGCCAATGTGCAGCCAGTTAATCGGAGTAGGAAGGGCATTAGCTGGTTTTGGTGCATTGTGGTATATCGGTAGCCGTGTTTGGCGACAGCTTGCATGTGCCGAACCAATAGACTTTTACCCTTTAATGCGCCCCTTTGCCCTGGGTCTGGCCATACTATTGTTTCCAACAGTAATCGCCGTTATCAATGGGATCATGCAACCAACGGTAAGCGCAACAGGCAGTATGGTGCAAAACTCAGATACGGCTATTGCAACCTTATTAAAAGCAAAGGAAGCAGCAGTTGAAAAAACAGATACCTGGCAAATGTATGTAGGTGATAATGGGGAAGGTGATCGCGACAGGTGGTATAAATACACCCACCCTAATGATCCCAAAGGTTTTAATGAAGGTATGTTAGCCAGTGTAGGTAATGACATGAAGTTTGCTATGTCAAAAGCTTCATACAATTTTCGCAATACTGTAAAACAATGGATGTCGGAAGTTTTGCAAGTGCTTTACGAAGCTGCCGCCCTATGTATCAATACCATCCGAACGTTTTATTTAATTATACTCGCCATTTTGGGTCCGATTGTGTTCGGGTTAGCCGTCTTTGATGGGTTTCAGCATACCCTCACAGTATGGCTGGCAAAATATATCAACGTTTTTCTTTGGCTACCCATAGCAAATATTTTCGGTGCCATTATTGGTAAGGTGCAGGAAAATATGCTTAAACTGGATATTTCCCAGGTTCAAAACGCTGGTGATACTTTTTTTAGCGCAACAGATACGGCTTACCTTATTTTTTTAATTATTGGCATCATCGGCTATTTCACGGTGCCGAGTGTAGCCAATTATGTGGTTAACGCAGGTGGTGGTAACGGTTTGCTTCAAAAAGTAAATAGTATCGTAAGCAGTACCGGCAAGACAGTTATGGGAGCCGCAAGTTCGGGCGGCAGCATGGCCGCTGATGCTTTTGGTAATCAAAGGGAAAATACCAGTCAAAGTATGGCATCGGGTGCCGTTTCAAAGCCTTACTTCCAGGATAAAGGGCAGGGTGCTAATAGTTATCAGGCCTCAAAAATTGATCCTCAAAAATCTTAATCAATAAACACCTCTTAAATTCAATACTATGTTCGCACACCTCAAAAATATTGAAACAGCCTTCAAGCATATAAAGCTGTTTAGTTACCTGCTCATAGGGGCATGTACATTAATTTCTTGCTTTGCCCTGTTCAAAAGTTATCAGGCGACAGACCTTGCCGGAAGGCATATTTATATCCTTGCCAACGGCAAAGCATTGGAAGCTTTTGCGGCTGACCGCAAAGATAATATCCCGGTTGAAGCAAGGGATCATATTCGAATGTTCCATCACTATTTTTTTACGCTTGATCCGGACGAAAAGGTTATCGATGCCAATATTGGCAAAGCTCTGTATCTCGCCGATGAAAGTGCCAAAAATCAATATAATGACTTAAAGGAAAAAAGTTATTACAACAACTTGATTACAGGAAATATCAGCCAGCAGATAACGGTAGACAGCATTCAACTGGATATAAACCAGTATCCCTATTATTTCAAATGCTATGCTACTGAAAAGCTGATCCGCTCAACTTCAACAGTAAACCGGGGCCTGGTTACGCAAGGCTATCTGCGTAACGTTACACGTTCCGATAATAACCCGCATGGCTTTTTGATCCTGCATTGGGAAACATTAGCTAACAGGGATACCACTATCCAAAGCCAATAATTATGAAATTATTTAAAAATTATAAACCAAAGGAGGGCAGCGATACGGTAAATACCCAGTTGGCCACGGTAATTGCAAACAGATTAATTAAAAGTCAGCATTGGATTGCGCAATACCTGAATACCTGGTTTAATGCCTATTCGGTTAATCAAAAGAAATGGATGCTGCTTTGTATTGGTTCGTTGGTATCAGTTTTCTTAATCGCTGGTATTTTTAGTTCATTTTATAGTATCCCGCTCATACCTCAGGGCAACTATAGTTCAGCTCATATAGGGATGGCTTCAGGAATACCCGATCATAATTTTAATAAACATCAATTAACAGATTCGTCAACCATAAAAAAAGTAAATCATGGAAACTAAATCAATGAGCGGTCAAACTCCGCAGCACTCGCAAGAGTTTTTAAAGGAACGCAAATTTTTAATGATTGTCCCGCTATTAATCTTGCCATTCTTAACAATGGGTTTTTGGGCATTGGGAGGCGGTAAACAGGCAAATATGGCATTGGATACC
>DATCES010000089.1:0-6279 GCA_036509935.1 Mucilaginibacter sp. | reverse complement strand
GGGCTACTCGCCCGATCAATGGGAAGCATTTACAGGCCAGGCCTTAAAGGAAGGCTACCAGCAGCAGTTTTTAGAAGAAAGCGGCCTGTCGGTTAAACGGGATAACGGTTCGCTGTACGATCGTTACCGGGGGCGGGTGATGTTCCCGATTCACAGCTTTACAGGGCGGATCATAGCCTTTGGCGGCCGTACCCTAAAAAACGATAAGAATGTACCCAAATATGTCAACTCGCCCGAGTCGGACATCTATCATAAATCCAATGTGCTTTATGGGCTTTACTTTGCAAAAAAAGCTATCCGCGAGGACGATAACTGTTTTTTAGTGGAAGGCTATGCCGATGTGCTTTCTGTTCACCAGGCGGGAATTGAAAATGTGGTGGCTTCATCGGGCACGTCCTTAACCGTTGAACAGATCAGGTTGATAGGCCGCTTTACAAAAAATATCACCATCCTTTATGACGGCGATGCTGCCGGGATAAAGGCCTCGCTTCGTGGTTTGGACATGATTTTGGAGGAAGGCCTGAACGTAAAAGTGGTGCTGTTCCCTGATGGGCATGACCCTGACTCGTATGTTCGGAATTATGGCACCAGCGGATTTAAAAAGCATATTGAGGATAATAAAAAGGATTTTATCCTGTATAAAACCGATATACTGCTGAAAGAAGCCGGAACCGACCCGATAAAAAAAGCGGAAGTTATAAGGGAAATTGTTGAAAGTGTCGCCAAAATACCTGACTCCATAAAAGCTTCGGTTTTTATAAAGGAATGTAGTTATTTATTGCAGATAGATGAGCGCGCTTTGCTTTCGGAACTTAATAAAATGCGGTTGGCCAAAGCAAAGAAAGATGCGCAGCAGCATACCCGTCCCGATAGCTACCGGGACAGGGATGTGCCTGTTGATCAATCCCTGCTTGATGAACCTGTTGAAAAAACATCAAAAGACGACGCGAGCCAGGAAAAAGAGATCATAAGGCTATTATTATTATATGGCAACCGCGTTATTGATTGGGATGGTATTGCCAATACATATATCGGCCCTTTTATGATAGCCGAATTAAGCGATGTTGAATTTGAAAATACAACCTGCAAAACTTTTGTTGAAATTTACCGCAGGGAAGTTGAAAATGGTGTATTGCCCGAAGAACAGCGTTTTATTCATTATCCCGAAAAGGATATCGTTGATTTAGCTGTAACCCTTATCTCCACTAAATATACGCTAAGCGATAACTGGTACGAGATGCATAAAATATTAGTGCCTGATGAACAGGTGAACATGAAAGCTACTATTTTAGGGGCAATTTTTCATCTTAAAAAACAAAAAGTAGGCAAGATACTGGAAGGTTTGCGGTCTGAATTGCAGAAAACATTGGTGGAGGCCGACCAGGAGATCCTGCTAAATCAATATATGCACATGAAAAAGGTTGAAAAAACCATTTCGGAGTATTTAGGGTCTGTAATATTAAAATGAGTTTAGCCGCCTCACCCAACCCTCTCCAAAGGAGAGGGCTTTAGAAAAGAGCGAAGTTCAAGTCCTCTCCTTTGGAGAGGATGGGTGAGGGCTTCGCCGTTTAGGTGAGGCAAAACACATCCACATGAATAAAAAAACGAATTAGAATAATGATTACCCTAATTTCAATTTAATGGCTAAACACCTCGACCTGGGCCGTAAAGGAGAAAGTTTAGCAAAAACACACCTGGAAAATACCGGTTACGAAATTTTGGACGAAAACTGGACACATGGGCGTTTAGAGGTTGACCTTATCGCTTATAAAAATAAGACCATTATATTTGCCGAAGTTAAGGCCCGTACCGGTAACTTTTTTGGCGAACCCGAAGATTTTGTGGATGCCCGCAAACAAAAGTTACTGGTTGAAGCCGCAGAAGAATACATTTACCTGATGGGGCACCAGGGCGAAGTACGCTTTGATATTATTGCTGTTTTATTTGACAACAAACAAAATTATACACTAAAGCATATTGAAGATGCATTTTGGCCATCGGCTACCTAAGTATTCATGAAAATAAAGCTAAAATTAATTTTACCCGTCGTAGTTTTAACAATATTGTTTTACAGATGTGGCCCTAAACATGAAGAAAACATCAGTATCAGTCCGGAAGCCGGGACTGCCTTTAAATCTGGCGATATTGTTGCCATCCAGGTATATTACGCTGCGGATTTAAAAGCCGATTCTGTGATTTACCTGGTTGATTCTGTAAAATTTGGCGTAAAAAAAGACTCAACGGCGTTCTCGCTAAATACGGATAGTTTGCCTTTAGGCCCCAGGGTGATATCAGCTAAAGTTTACCAAGTCGGCAAAAGCCAGGATGTATCAACAAATATAGTTTTACTGGCCGCCAAAGCGCCGGAAGAGTATAACTATAAGGTTGAAAAGGTATTTCCGCATGACACAAGTTCATATACCGAAGGCCTGGAATACAATGATGGCTATTTATATGAAAGTGCCGGAAATTATAAAAATTCAAGTTTACGAAAGGTTGATCTGACTACCGGAAAGGTTGTGCAAATCACAAAACTTGATCCTAAATATTTCGGAGAAGGCATCTCCATTATGGGCGATAAAATAGTGCAGCTTACTTATAGAGAAAAAGTTGCTTTTGTATATGATAAGAATACATTTAAACTGCTCCGTACTTTCCCTGACTCTGTTGGTGTAGAGGGATGGGGAATGTGCTTTGACGGTAAAAAGCTTTATAAAGACGACAAAACCAATCGTATTTGGTTTTTAGATAAAGACACTTATCATCCAAAAGGCTATATTGAAGTTTTCGATGATAAAGGAGCGGTAAATGGCGTCAATGAATTGGAGTATATCGACAATAAGTTATATGCCAACGTTTATACAACGGATACTATAGTGGTAATAAATCCGAAAACAGGCGCCGTTTTGCAACGTGTAGATATGAAGAACCTTTGGCCTGCGAAAGACAGGCCGGCAGATTTTGACTATCAAAACAATGTACTTAACGGTATTGCATGGGATGAAAAAGGCAAACGCTTATTTGTAACAGGTAAAAAATGGCCTCATCTGTACCAGGTGCGGTTTGTAAAAAAATAAAATAATTTATAGCCTTTTCAAACGAAAGGCTTTTATCAGGCATAAAAATATTACTTTAATACCCGATTGGGTCTTCGGACACTTAAGTTAAAATGGAAAAAAAGATAAAATTAATTTTACCGGTCGCGCTTATAGCTTTATTGCTTTACAGCTGCGGACATGGAACTAAACAAGAGGAAAACATCAGCATCAGCCCCGAAGCCGGCACCACCTATAAAGCGGGCGGCCAGGTTGTAGTTCAGGCGCATTATCCGGGCGTAAAAATCGATTCGGTAGTCTATTTACTCGATTCGGTAAAAATAGCTTCCCGAAAAGATTCATCAGCCATAGCCCTGAAAACCGATACCATGCCTTTGGGGCCCAGGGTAATCACTGCCAGAATTTATCAGGGCGGCAAATACCAGGAGGTATCAACCAATATTGTTTTACTGCCGGCCAAAGCGCCGGTTGAATATACTTATAAAGTGATAAAAGTTTTCCCGCATGATACCGGCTGTTATACCGAAGGGCTGGTTTACCAGGATGGCTTTTTATACGAAAGCGGCGGCGGTTATTTAAACCCTCCGCCGGGGCAGCAAAATGGCGGGCAGTCCAGTTTAAGAAAAGTGGACCTGGCAACGGGCAAAGTGCTGCAAAAAGTAATGGTTGACCCTAAAGTGTTTGGCGAAGGGATATCAATAGTGGGCGATAAGATCATACAGCTTACTTACCACGAAAAGATTGGGTATGTTTATGATAAAAAAACATTCAAGCTGCTCAGCACTTTTATCAATAACGTAGGCGTTGAGGGATGGGGAATGTGTTTTGACGGCAAAAAACTATACATGGACGACAGCACCAACCGTATCTGGTTTTTAAATAAGGATAACTACCGTGAAACAGGCTATATTGATGTTTATGACGATAAAGGGCCCGTTGACAGTGTAAACGAACTGGAATATATAGATAATAAAATATACGCCAATATCTGGACAAAAAATACCATTATCGTGATCGATCCAAAAACAGGGGCGGTTCTTGAAAAAATAGACCTCACAAACCTGTACCCCGAAGATAAAAGGGTGCCCAATGCCGATGTATTAAATGGCATAGCTTATGATGCGCAAGCCAAAAGGATTTTTATAACAGGTAAAAAATGGCCGAACCTTTACAAGGTGGAGTTTGTGAAAAAATAGTTGCCAGTTTGCAGTAAATTTAAGTTAATACATGACCACTCTTTGCGCGGGGAAATCGGATTATTTTGGCTAAAGCCTTTATCGCTTAAATTTTATTATTCCGTTGGCTAAAGCCAACGGCAATGAACCTTTTTCTCAGCATTTATAAATTTAGGATCAGTTAACTCATTACTTTTAGTCGTAGGTAGTTACTACACATGGATAGGGTCAGCATAATTTCATTGCCGTTGGCTTTAGCCAACGGACAATAGATAAAAAAAAGAATGTGGCTTTAGTCTAAATATCGAAGCGACTTATTAGTACGCTAAGTGCAAACAGTCATCAATCCTTAATTAATTTCCATCCATATTTTTTCATAAACTCATTCACTTCATCTTCGAATGATTTATTTGCATGATGCTTTTCCTGATTTTTAATGTAGTTTTCAACGGTCGGAACCTGGGATTCACTTACTGAAACTGCAAAATAGTCATCCTGCCAGCTAAATTGTTCGGCAGTCAAATTGTTTTTATTGACCCAAAATGAAGATTCGCCTTTTATAAGTTGGGTTACTTTCGCAATAGTTTGGTCTTTTCCTAATGAGATCAGGCAATGTAAGTGATCGGTGTAGCCATTAATAGCTTGTAAGAATATCTCTTTGTCCTTACAGTTTTTAATTATATGCTTATGGACATCGTGCCTGAATTCTTTTTTGAGCAACGGTTCACGATTTTTTGTCGCAAAAACTAAATGAACCCAAATTTTCACAAATGACATGGCGTTTTATTGGGCTAAAGCCCTTTTTGCCTTAAATATAAATATTCCGTTGGCTAAAGCCAACGGCAATGAATTTTTTTTCTTTCATTTTTATAAATCAGGCATTGTCATTTTATTGTTATTTGGCTTTAACCATTATTCAATCGCCAAAGAACTCCCTGGTTACTTCTTTACCGCCAATATTAGCCAAGTATAAAATTAACGAAAACTGGTTTTAACTCATTGCCGTTGGCTTTAGCCAACGGAAGACAAATAAAAAATCTGGCTTTAGCCGAAACTCACCGCCACGCCTTATAGTGGTTTATCAACCCATTGGTTGACGAATCATGCGTAGTAACTTCGCGATCATCCATTAACTCCGGCTGTATTTTAACTGCCAGTTGTTTGCCCAGTTCAACACCCCATTGGTCAAAGCTGTAAATATTCCAGATAATGCCCTGTACAAAAATTTTATGCTCATACATGGCGATCAACGCGCCCAGGCTTCGCGGCGTTATTTTTTTAAGCAGGATGGAGTTGGTTGGGCGGTTGCCATCAAACTCTTTAAACGGCGCCAGTTTCTCAATTTCGTCATCTGTTTTACCAGATATTTTTAGCTCAGCAACAACTTGTTCTTTTGTTTTACCATTCATCAGCGCCTCGGTTTGCGCAAAAAAGTTTGACAGTAAAAAATTATGATGTTCGCCAAGCGGGTTATGGCTTTGCGCCGGCGCTATGAAATCACAAGGGATCAGTTTGGTGCCCTGGTGTATCAATTGATAAAAGGCATGCTGTCCGTTTGTTCCGGGCTCCCCCCAGATGATCGGGCCCGTTGAGTAATCAACCGGGTTGCCGTTGCGGTCAACGTGTTTGCCATTGCTTTCCATATCGCCCTGCTGAAAATAGGCGGCAAAGCGGTGCATATATTGGTCGTATGGCAATATGGCATTAGTTTCGGCATCAAAAAAGTTGTTATACCAAATGCCTAACATCGCCAAAACTACGGGGATGTTTTGCTCAGGTTCAGTGGTTTTAAAATGCCCGTCCATGGCATGGGCGCCCGCCAAAAGTTCGGTAAAATTTTCATATCCTATGCTAAGGACTATGGACAAACCTATCGCGCTCCATAAAGAATAACGCCCGCCGACCCAATCCCAAAACTCAAACATATTTTTAGTGTCGATGCCAAATTTCTCTACACCTTCGGCATTGGTTGATAAAGCGGCAAAATGTTTGGCCACATCTTTATCATTGCCGCCCCCCTTTATAAACCAATCGCGGGCGCTATGGGC